>CBDVDY010000291.1:0-3925 GCA_965372875.1 uncultured Alphaproteobacteria bacterium
GGCGCTTCATCACCCTCGTCGACGCGCTCTACGAGCACAAGGTCAATTTGATCTGCACCGCCGAGGAGGCCGCCGACGCGCTTTATCCGGACGGAGACCACGCCGATGAATTCAAACGCACCGCCTCGCGGCTCGTCGAAATGGGCTCGCGCGATTATTTGTCGGAGCCGCACGTTGCCTGAGCAGCCCACCCTTGCCCTCGCCCGGGAATCGCGCTACGTAGCGCGCGGGTTTTCGCGCCGCGGCACGATCTTTCAACCCGCTCCGCCGCCTGCGCGCGCTTAGTTTCGGGGGAGTTAATGGCTCGCAAGAAAATCGCGCTTATCGGTGCCGGCCAGATCGGCGGCACCCTGGCTCTGCTCGCCGGTTTGAAGGAACTTGGCGACGTGGTCCTGTTCGATATCGTCGACGGCGTGCCCCAGGGCAAGGCGCTCGACCTCGCCGAGGCGTCGCCGGTCGAAGGCTTCGACGCCAAATTCCTTGGCGCCAGCCGATACACCGCGATCAGGGGCGCCGACGTGGTCATCGTCACCGCCGGCATCCCCCGGAAGCCGGGCATGAGCCGCGACGATCTGATCGGCATCAACGCCAAGGTGATGAAGGCGGTTGGCGCCGGCATCAAGAAATACTGCCCCAAGGCGTTCGTGATCTGCATCACCAACCCGCTGGACGCCATGGTCTGGGCCCTGCGGCAAGCCTCGGGACTGCCGCACAACAAGGTCGTCGGCATGGCCGGGGTGCTCGATTCGGCGCGCTTCCGCTATTTCCTGGCCGACGAGTTCGGCGTTTCGGTCGAGGACGTGACGGCGTTCGTGCTCGGCGGCCATGGCGATTCCATGGTGCCGCTGGTGCGCTATTCGACGGTCGCCGGGATCCCGCTGCCGGATCTGGTGAAAATGGGCTGGACCACGCAAAAGCGCCTGAACGAGATCGTCGCGCGCACGCGCGGCGGCGGCGGCGAGATCGTCGCCTTGCTCAAGACCGGTTCGGCCTTTTACGCGCCGGCCGTCTCCGCCATTTCCATGGCCGAATCCTATTTGAAGGATAAGAAGCGCGTCCTGCCCTGCGCCGCGTGGCTGAATGGGGAGTTCGGCGTCAAGGGCCTCTACGTCGGCGTGCCGGTAGTGATCGGCGCCAAGGGCGTCGAACGCATCGTCGAGATCAAAATGGCGGCCGACGAAAAGGCGGCGTTCCGCAAATCGGTAAAGGCGGTCAAGGGCCTGGTCGCCGCCACCAAGAAGCTGATGTAGAGCCGGGAACGAGAATGAACATTCACGAGTACCAGGGCAAGGAGCTGCTGCGCAAATTCGGCGTCGCCGTGCCCCGTGGCGGGGTCGCCTACACGCCCGACGAGGCCGAAGGGGTGGCCAAGGAGCTGGGCGGGCCGGTCTGGGTGGTGAAGGCGCAGATCCACGCCGGCGGGCGCGGCAAGGGCGGCGGTGTCAAGGTGGTGAAGTCCGTGGCCGAGGTGCGCGAGGCCGCCGGAAATCTGATCGGCATGAACCTGGTGACGCACCAGACCGGGCCCAAGGGCAAGGAAGTAAAGCGGGTTTATGTGGAGGACGGCTGCGACATCGCCCGCGAGCTCTATCTCGGCATGCTGGTCGACCGCGCCAGCAGCCGCGTCACCATCATGGCCTCGACCGAGGGCGGCATGGAAATCGAGGAAGTCGCCGCCAAGACGCCGGAAAAAATTCTCATGGTGGCGATCGACCCGGCCACGGGCATGATGCCGTATCATGGCCGCAAGATCGCCTTCGGGCTTGGGCTCGAAGGATCCCAGGTCAAATCCGCGGTCAAGTTCCTGCGGGCCATGTACGACGCCTTTACCGGCCTGGACGCCAGCATGATCGAAATCAACCCGCTGGTGGTCACCGGCGACGGCGAAATCATGGCGCTCGACGCCAAGCTCAATTTCGACGACAACGCGCTCTTTCGCCATAAGGATATCGAGGAACTGCGCGACGAGGACGAGGAGGACCCGGCCGAGCTCGAGGCCGCCAAGCACGACCTTAATTACATCAAGCTCGACGGCAGCATCGGCTGCATGGTCAACGGCGCCGGTTTGGCGATGGCGACGATGGATATCATCAAGCTCTATGGTGGCGATCCGGCCAATTTTCTCGATGTCGGCGGCGGCGCCACCAAGGAGCGCGTTACCGAGGCTTTCAAGCTCATCCTCTCGGACCCCAACGTCGAAGGCATTCTGGTCAACATCTTCGGCGGCATCATGCGCTGCGACGTGATCGCCGAGGGCGTGGTCGCGGCGGCGCGCGAGGTCAGCCTCGACGTGCCGCTGGTGGTCCGGCTCGAAGGCACCAACGTCGATCTGGGCAAAAAGATACTGGCCGAATCGGGCCTGCCGATCGTCTCGGGCGACGATCTCGGCGACGCCGCCGAGAAGGTGGTCAAGGCAGTCGCGGAGGCGGCGTAATGGCGATCCTGGTCGATTCGAACACCAAGGTGATCTGTCAGGGCTTCACCGGCGCGCAGGGAACCTTCCATTCCGAGCAGGCGATCGCCTACGGCACAAGGATGGTCGGCGGCGTGACCCCGGGCAAGGGCGGCGACACCCATCTCGACCTGCCCGTGTTCGACACGGTCGAACAGGCCGTGGCCAAAACCGGCGCCAACGCGAGCGCGATTTACGTGCCGCCGCCGTTCGCCGCCGACGCCATCTTCGAGGCGGTCGACGCCGGGATTGCCCTGGTCGTGTGCATCACCGAGGGTATTCCGGTGTACGACATGGTCCGCGTCAAACGCGAGCTCGAAGGCTCGGCGACCCGCCTTGTCGGGCCCAACTGCCCGGGCGTGATCACGCCCGACGAATGCAAGATCGGCATCATGCCGGGGCACATCCATCGGCGAGGCCGGGTCGGCATCGTCTCGCGCTCGGGGACGCTGACCTACGAGGCGGTGGCCCAGACCACGGCCGCCGGGCTTGGCCAATCGACTTGCATCGGCATCGGCGGCGACCCGGTCAACGGCACCGACTTCATCGACTGCCTGGACCTGTTTCTCGGCGACGACGAGACCGAAGGCATCATCATGATCGGCGAGATCGGGGGCTCCGCCGAAGAGGACGCCGCCGATTTCCTGAAGCAATCCAAAGTTAAGAAACCGGTGGTAGGTTTTATCGCCGGGGTAACCGCGCCCCCGGGCCGCCGAATGGGACATGCCGGCGCCATCATTTCGGGTGGCAAGGGCGGGGCCCGGGACAAGATCGAGGCCTTGAAAAGCGCGGGAATCACCGTCGCCGACTCGCCGGCGAGCCTTGGCGACACCATGTTAGGGGTGCTGAAGGGCTGACCTTCGCCCCGCCCGGTTGGACAACGTGACATCGTGATATGAGTACGAAGCTGGAGACTGATTCCGTCCTCTTCGGCCCCAACGCGACCTTTGTCGCCGAGCTTCTTGGCCGCTATCTCGAGGACCCCGACACGGTTGATCCAAGCTGGCAGAGCTTCTTTGCCGAGCTGGGCGACGACGAACGCGGCGTGCTCGATGAGCTCAGGGGTGCGAGCTGGGCCCCGCGCGAGGCCGCGTTTATCGGCAACGGCAATGGCGCTGGCCTGGCGGCCGCGACCCCGGCACCCGCCGCCGGCGGCGCGATGGATGTCGGCGAGGTGCGCGCCGCGACCCTCGACTCGATCCGCGCCCTGATGCTGATCCGCGCCTACCGCGTGCGCGGCCACCTGCTCGCCAACCTCGACCCGCTGGGCATCGAGACGCGCGAATATCATGCCGAGCTCGATTACAAGAGCTACGGCTTCACCGAGGCCGACCTCGACCGCGAGATTTTCATCAACGATGTGCTCGGCCTCGAGGTTGCGCCGCTGCGCAAGATCGTCGAACGCGTGCGCGCGACCTATTGCGGCAAGATCGGCGTCGAGTACATGCACATCCAGGAGCCCGACCAGAAGGC
>CBDVDY010000292.1:0-3895 GCA_965372875.1 uncultured Alphaproteobacteria bacterium
TCGAAAGGTTCCCTGGCCCCGGCCGCCATGCGCGCGCTGCGACTCGGGCTCGCCGACGTGGCGCTGGCGACCTGGGCGCTTTCGGCGGCGGCGTCCCAGGATTTCGACAAGCTCGACCGCGGCCCGAAGGTCGGCGAGCCGATCCCGCACCCGCTCACCGCCACCGACCAGCACGGGACGAGGCGGAGTTTTCTGTCGATCAAGGGCAAGGCCGGCCTGATCCTGCTGTTCAGCCGGTCGATGGATTGGTGCCCCTATTGCCAGGCCGAGGCGATCGCCTGGAACGAACGCCTCGGCGAGGCCACGAAGCTGGGCTACACGGTGGCGCTGGTCACTTACGACAGCGTCGCCGAGCTGGCCCGGTTCTCGAAGCGCCACGATATCGCCTATCCGATCCTGTCCGACCGGAAATCAGAGATCATCCGCGCCTTCGACATTTTGAACGAGCAGCACGAGCCGGGCAGCCGCGCCCATGGCATCCCGCATCCGATAATCTTCGTCGTCGATTCCAGGGGAGTGATCCGGCTGCGCTTTTCCGAGGAACATTATCGCGACCGGCCCAAGATCGACCGGGTGCTCGAGACGATCCGCAAGCAGACCCGGTAAAAGACCGGGGCCCCGGGAGGCCCGGGGATCGGAGCCTCGCTAACCCGCCCTATCCGCTCGGCTGCTGCTTGAACTTGCCGTGCTCTTTGTAATAATCGTCGACCAGTTTGTGCCGCCGCGCCAGGGCCGGGCCGGCGACGAAGAAATCCCATAGCGCCAAAATTCCGCCGGTCCACATGGTCCGGACCGCGACGTGGATGCCCCGGCTGGCCTTGAGCTCGGCCATCGAGGCGTTTTCCATTTTATGCAGGCTCTCGCGGTCGCCGAGCGCCTCGGCCAGCCCGTCCGCCGTGGCCCAATTGCAGCGGTATTGCACGATGCCCTCGGGATTGATGACATAGATTATGTTCGGCATGGCGCCATAGGCGCGGTGCATGCCGCCCTCGAGCGAATCGATCAGTACCCGGCGTTGTTCCTTGTATCTCGGCTTCAGGAGCTTCGCCGCCGATAGCTTTTCCTCGAACGACCGGTGCTGGTGCAACCGTTCGCCGGGATGGGCCTCGCGCACGTAGATGACAAGAAACTCGACGTCCGGATGTTGCGCCGTCAGCGCCGTCATATCCGGGATGTTTTTGGTGTACATCGAACAGGTCGACGACGCGGTTTCCAATACCACCCATCTGCCCCGGTAATCCGACAGCTTGACTTCGTTTCCGTCGAGATCGGTGACGCTGAAATCCGGCGCCGGATCGCCCGCGGCCGGCCCCATGAAAACATCCCAATCGTACTGCTTCACCTTGAATCGCGGCGTGTTGTAAATCATTTTCGGTTTTTCTTCGGTCATCTCGCCATTCCCCCGTATCGACGCGGCCATCTCCGCACCCGGTGCGATTGCCGGTTTCGGAAATGATATTGACTTCGGGCCGATGTTTCCAGCGGTTTGAGTCCAAGCAGCTTCTGTCGGAATGGGTAAACTGGACTAGCCCGACGGCGCCGCGAAGCTCGCCGGCGGCGGGCTCAGGAGACGAAAGCCCTTGCGCCGCACCTCGAGCACCGCCAGGCCGCGCTCGATTCGTCCGTCCGCGCGGAAGCGGAAGATGCCGTCGATGCCGACGAATCCGTTCTCGGCGGTGAGCGCGTAATACCCGTAATCGGGCCCCCCCGGCGCGCGGGCGAGGATCGCCGCCAGCGCCACCGCGTCGTAGGCCAGCGTGGCGATGCGCGGCGGCGGCCCGCCGAAGCTTTCGCGGTAGCGCGCGTCGAAGGCGGCGCGGGCCTCGGTCGGCGGCGGCGCCGGAAACCAGCCGCCACGGAGCGGCCGCTCGCCATGCACCATCGGGTCGTCCCACTGGCCGGTGCCCATGTAGCGCACCGCCTCGGGGTCGACGTCGTAGAACGACAGCAGCGAAGACACCATGCGCAGGCGGTCGCCGCCCTCGGGCAGCAGCACCGCGTCGAAATCGACGTCGCCGTAGGTGTCGGCCTTTTTGAGCGATTCGAGTTCGGCCAACGATTGTTCGTCGCCGAGTTCCTCGAGATCCTTGCGCACCTCGGCCAGCGTTTTGCGGCGCTCGTCGTACTGGGCGAATTTGCGGGCGACGGCGGAAACGTCCGCCTCCTCCGGATCATAGAAGGCGACCCGCGCGACCAGAGCGAAATTGCGCTGGGCCACATCCCGCAGTTCGTCGGCGACGGATTCGCCGTAGGCGTTGGCGGGCGCCAGCACGGCAAAGCGGTACAACCCCTGCCCGACCGCGAATTCCACCAGCCGCTCGACTTGCTGGCGGGCGAGGAACCCCATGACGAAAACACCGTTGCCGGCGACCGTCGGGTCGGTCGAGAACGAAATCACCGTGACTCCGGCCGCCGCCGCCCGCTGCTTGATGGCGGCCGCCGACCCCGACAGCAGGGGTCCGAGCACCAGGCTCGCGCGTTCGTCCAGCGCTTGTTCCATCGCCGCGCGGGCGCCATCGGCCGTGCCTTTCGTGTCGATCGGGACGAGCACGAACTTGTCGTCGGCGGCGTCGAACAGCGCCAACACCCCGGCGCGCATGAGGGCGCTTCCGAGTTCGCCGAATTCTCCGCTGAGCGGCAACAGCAAGGCAACGCGGATTTCGCCCGGCGCGGCCAATTCGGGGGCGCCCGGGGCGGGCGCGGGCGCCGGCGCGGGCGCCGGTTCGCCGGGCGTCGCAAGCTGCCGGTACTGCAACATGGCCGGCGGCCGGGGTTGAGCTTGGGGGGAAATCTCCGATAGGGTGCCCAGACCGGCGGCGCACGCGCCAACCGACAGCGCGGCGGCGAGAGTTAGCCAGACGCCGGCAAGGGGCCGGAAATTCGATCGATGGGAGGCCGTTTCGCGCGGCAACAACGTTCTCCCGAATGACATGCGAAGGCGATGGTGACCGAGACTAACGACCCAGCCGAGCGAAGTAAACCGAGCCAGGGCGCGCCGGATCGCGGCACGCCGGCGCCCGGACTCTACGTCGTCGCGACACCGATCGGCAATCTGCGCGACATTACCCTGCGCGCGCTCGACGTGCTCGCCGGCGTCGATCTGATCGCCTGCGAGGATACGCGTGTGACCGGCAAGCTGTTGAAAGCACACGCGATTTCGACGCCGATGACGGGCTATCACGAACATAACGCCGAACGGGTGCGGCCCCGCCTGCTGGCGCGCCTCGCCCAGGGCGGCGCCATGGCACTGGTAAGCGACGCCGGCACGCCGCTCGTCTCCGACCCCGGCTACAAGCTGGTGCGCGCGTGCGCCGAGGCCGGCATCGAACTGTTCGCGCTGCCGGGGCCGTCGGCGGCGCTGGCGGCGCTGGTCGTCTCGGGGCTGCCGAGCGACCGCGTTACCCTTGCCGGCTTTCCGCCGGCCCGGCCGGGCGCGCGGCGCCGTCTGCTCGAGACCTTCGTACGCGTCCCGGGCACGCTCGTGTTCTTCGAATCGGCGCGCCGGCTCGCGGCCTCGCTCGCGGACATGGCGTCGGTGCTGGGCCCGCGACCGGCGGCGGTGGCGCGCGAGCTGACCAAACTGCACGAAGAGGTGCGCCGCGGTTCGCTCGACGGGCTCGCCGGCCATTACCAAACCGCCGGCCCGCCCAAGGGCGAAGCGGTTATCGTCGTCGGCGCGGCGGCGCCGGACGAAGCGGCGGAGCGGCTCGACGAGGCGGCGCTCGACGACATGCTGTCGGCGGCGCTCGCCAGGATGAGCGTTCGCGACGCGGCCACCGCAATCGCCGCCGAGACCGGCCTTCGGCGCCGCGCTATGTATGAGCGGGCGCTGGCGCTGGCCGGCCGTCGCGGCGGGGCCGGCGGGACCGGGAAATGAGCGCGCCAGGGCCGGTCG
>CBDVDY010000293.1:0-3875 GCA_965372875.1 uncultured Alphaproteobacteria bacterium
GTCGTCCTCGGACCAGCGCGCCGCCGCGTCGTCGTCGGAGTCCCGCGCCTCGACCCAGGCGAGCCCGGAGGCACGTTCCTCCTGTTTCCAGAACGGCGCCCTGGTCTTGAGCCAGTCGACCAGGAACATGTTGGCCTCGAACGCCGCCTGGCGGTGCGACGCGGCGGTGATCACCAGGACGATGCGGTCGCCGGGCTCGAGCCGGCCATGGCGGTGGATGATCAGCGAGGCGTCGAGCGGCCAGCGGCGGTTGGCCTCCGCCTCGATGTTCGCGAGCTGCTTTTCGGTCATGCCGGGATAATGCTCGAGAATCATCGCCGCGATCGGCTCGTCGTCCGGCTTGCCGCCGGCCATCTCGCGCACCACGCCGACGAAGCTGACCACGCCGCCGACGCCCTTGTTGCCGGCGATCAGGCGCTCGGCCTCGGCGCCCGGGTCGAAGTCCTCGCGCTGCACGCGGATCATCGGATGCCGTCTCCGTGCCCTAGCCGCCGGTCACCGGCGGGAAGAACGCCACCTCGTCGTCCGGCCCCAGCGGATGATCGGGCTGCACGTACTCCTGGTTGACCGCGGCGCGCACCACCGAGAGCTCGGCGAAGGCCTCGGCGTGGCCCGGGCTTTGCGTGGCCAGCCATTTCACCAGCCCGGCGACGTCGGTGACGGTATCCGGGGGCGAGACCTCTTCCTGGCCCGTGCCGACGCGGGTCTTGAGCCAGGCAAAATACAGAATCTTCATCGCTTGCGCCTCATCGTGCCGGTCCCCCTCAGCTCACCTCGGAGAACGGCAGGAAATCCACCATCGTCCCGGCCTCGAGCCGCGTCAAGTCCTCGGGCAGTTCGACCAGCCCGTCCGCCTCCACCATCGAGCTCAGGATGCCGGCGCCGTCGCGCGGGAACTTGTGGGCGACCAGCACCCCGTCTTTACCGACGGCGAGGCGCGCGCGCACCCATTCGCGGCGGTTTTCCTTCTTCTTGTGATCGAAATCGGCGCGCACCCGGTAGAGCGTCGGCGCCACCTCGGTGCAGCCCGACAGGCCGAGGATCAACGGCCGGGCGATGCGCAGGAAAGTGACCATCGCCGCCACCGGGTTGCCCGGCAGGCCGACGAACGGCACCCGCCCCACCTGGCCGAGCGCGATGGGCCGGCCCGGCTTGATCGCCAGGCGCCAGAAATGCAGGCTGCCGAGCGCCTCGACCGCCGCCTTGACGTGGTCCTCCTCGCCCACCGACATGCCGCCCGAGGTGACGATCAGGCCGTGCCCGCGCGCCGCCGCGTCGAGCGCGTCGCGGATGGCGTCGAGCCGGTCGGGCAGGATGCCGAGATCCGAGACGGCGCAGCCCAGCCCGTCGAGCAGCGCCAACAGCGTGTAGCGATTGGCGTCGTATATGCTGCCATCGGGCGCCGCCTCGCCGGGTTCGCATATCTCGTCGCCGGTCGAGAACACGGCCACCGCGAGTGGCGCGAACACTTCGAGCTCGGCGCGGCCGACCGAGGCGGCGAGGCCGATATCCTGGGGCCGCAGGCGCTGGCCGCGATCGAGGATCACCGCCCCGGCCCTGATGTCCTCGGCGGCCATGCGCCGGTTCGCGCCGCGCTTGATACCCGGTGCCAGGCGCACCGCGCCGTCCTCCTCGACGCAATCCTCCTGCATCATCACCGTGTCGGGGCCCGCTCCGCCGCCTTCGCCCGCCGGCATCGGCGCGCCGGTGAAAATACGCACCGCCGTGCCGCGCCGTGCCGGACCGTCCAGGGGATGGCCGGCGGCCGCGCGTCCGGCGACCGGCAGCACGGTTTCCGCCCGCGGGTCGAGGTCGTCGAAATAGACGGCGTAGCCATCGACCGCGGAATTGTCGTGCGGCGGCACGTCCCGGCCAGCGGCGACCCGCTCGCCCAGTACCCGGCCGGCGGCGGCGCGCAGCGCCACGCGCTCGGTTTCGGTGACCGGGACGATGCGCTCTTCGAGCAGGGACAGCGCCTCCGCCGTGGAGATCATCCGGTCGGTGCCGGCAAAGCAGTCGTCGGACAGTTGCGCCATGGCTCAGGCCGCTCCCCGGCATAGGCTTCCGAGTCCGCAATGGTCGACGACGAAATCGGCGATCGCGGCCACGTCGTTCAAAGCCATGACCGGCACGCCGGCTTCCGGCACCTCGCCGTCGCTGGCCACCGCCACCACGCGCGCGTCCTCGAGGCAGAGGAGCGGCTTTCCCAGCTCGCGGCGGAAGACTTCCAGTTTGTCGTGCTCGTGCGCCTTGAAGCCTTCGATCAGCAGCAAATCCACCTCTGTCATGCGGGCGATCAACTCATCCATCGGCGGCTCGGGCGCGCCGTTGAATTCGTGCATCAAAGCCCAGCGCCGCGCCGAGGTGACCATGACCTCGCTGGCGCCGGCGGCGCGGTGTTCGTAGCTGTCCTTGCCGGGCCGGTCGATGTCGAAATCGTGGTGCGCGTGCTTCATCGTCGAGACCGCCAGCCCGCGCCCCACCAGTTCGGGCAGAAGCCCGACCATCAAGGTCGTCTTGCCGCTGCCGCTCCACCCGGCGAGGCCGAAAATCTCCATGGCCGCAACCTAAGTCCCGTTGCCGCCGCCGGAAAGAGGCGGCGCGCCGAGCGGCGGGACGGTGTCGGCCTCGTCGCCGTCCAGGGCCGCAGAATCCTCGCTCTCCGCCATGTGCCGCAGGCTGATGCGCAGATAGGAATAGCCGGTAATCACCGTCAGCACCGCCGCCGCCCACAGGCCGGCCATGCCGATTTCCGTCGCCCGCCACTGGGCGGGCGCGGCGTCGCCGACCAGCAGCACCGCCAGCGCCACCATCTGGATGGCGGTCTTCCATTTGGCCAGATGCGTGACCGGCAGGCCGACGTTGAGCACGGCGAGGAACTCCCGCAGGCCGGAGACCAGGATCTCGCGGCACAGGATGATCACGGCGGCCAGGGTGGTAAGCCCGGTAATGCGGTCGAAAGCGACCAGCATCAGGAGCGTGGCGGCGACCAGGAGCTTGTCGGCCACCGGGTCGAGAAAGGCGCCTAGCCGCGACTGCTGGCCGCGCGCGCGCGCGAGATAGCCGTCGAAATAATCGGTGATCGCGGCGGCGGAAAAAAGCGCCACCGCGGCCCAATTCGCCCATGGCGCGGCGACGAAAAAGGTCGCGACCAGGATCGGGATCAACGCGATCCGCGACAGGGTGAGCAGGTTGGGCAAAGTACCGAGCATGTCGATCCACTTCGGATAAGGGCGGCCACGCGGCCGCCGGAAGAGTCTATCCGCCTCCGTGGAAATGATCATAAATTTTTTTCGCAACGGTCCGGCTGACGCCTTCGACCGCCTCGAGATCCGCGAGACCCGCGCGGGTGACGCCCTGGGCCGAGCCGAAACTGTGCAACAGGGCGCGCTTGCGCCGGGCGCCGACGCCCGGTATCTCGTCGAGAACGGAGCGCCTGATGGCGCCGGAGCGGCGGGTCCGGTGGGCGCCGATGGCGAAACGGTGGGCCTCGTCGCGCAAGCGCTGCAGAAAATAAAGCACCGGGTCCTTGGGCTCGAAGCTGATCGGCTCGCGGTCCGGCAGGAAAAAGCGCTCGCGCCCCGCGTCGCGATCCGGCCCCTTGGCGATGGCCACGACATCGAGATCGTCGATGCCGAGATCGGCGAGCACGTCGAGCACCGCGTTCAACTGGCCGCGCCCGCCGTCGATGATGACGAGATCGGGCCAGGCGCCGCCGTCGCGCGCCGGGTCCTCCTTGAGCGCACGCGCGAAGCGGCGGGTCAGCACCTCGCGCATCATGCCGTAATCGTCGCCCGGCGTGATGCCGCCATCCGCGCCGCCGTCCGCGCTGTCGTCCGCGCCATGGTCCCTGGCCGTCCCGGCGCCGTCCGCCG
>CBDVDY010000294.1:0-3858 GCA_965372875.1 uncultured Alphaproteobacteria bacterium
GTGGATCGCCATCAATCCGATGCCGACGCCGACGCCGATACCGGCAGCGCCGCGCATGTCGATACCGCTGCCGCTCCCTCTGCCTCCACGATCGAACCGGGATCGGCCGAATACCGGGCCGCCTGGGCCACGGTCCGGGGGATCGCCCGCGACATGGGTTGGCTGGTCGATGAACGGGATGCCCTCGCGGGCGACCTGATCCAGGCGCTCCTGACAATTCAGAGGGCGTGGCCCTTCGATACGCCGGGCGGCCAGATACTGCGCTATGCAAGGGCGGTGAAGGAGATCGCCCGCTTCGAGCTGCCCGAGAAATGGGACCCTGCCGGAGCCTCCGCCGCGTCGATCCAATATGCGGTACTTGGGACTTACTTGTTCGAGCCCCTGTTGCTGGCGATGCGGCGGCTTGCCCGTCGCGAGCGCGCCCGCGAGCTTCGCGCCGCCAGGGCACGCCGCGGCGCGGGCGGCTAACATTCATCCCGTTCCCTCGATACCACGCCGACCACGCCGACCACGCCGGTCACGCTGACCCCGCGATGGGCCGCCTCCGTTCAATTCGGGGCCCGCCAATTTCGCCGGCGACAATTCACTCCACGACAATCGCAGCAAAAAGCGCCCATTTACAGGGTTTGAGACAATAAAATATGGTTAAAGTAGAAAATTTAGACAAAAAATAAATAAATTTAGTTTGTTTACTATAATAAAAAATATTATTCTTCTTGAACAACGTTTAGATTGACTATTCAGTTTTTTTTAGTTACATTCACTCATACTTCGCCACGTAGTATAATTAATATTATAATTTATATTGCTCTCGTTAAGAAGGGCGAGAAGGCGTCGATGACAACAACGAACGCCATGGAGGCGCCGCGGGCCGATCCGCGGGCCTCGGAACAGTTCCAGGCGGATGCTTCGGCGTCCTCGGCGATTCCGGCGATTCCGGCATCCCCGGCGATTCCGGCATCTTCGGCGACTCCGGAGAGCCTGGAGCGGCATCTGGAGACGGACCGGATCGACCGCCTGATTCGAAACGGCATCCTTGGCGCCATCCTGGAGCCGGTCGCGGCGACCCTTTTGGCCGTCGCACTCTGGAGCCACGTCGAGACACGGCAGGCCGTGTTCTGGCTGCTGCTCGTTTGCGGCGCATCGGCGCTCCGGGCATTGTTCTGGCATCGCTCCCGACGTTCCGAGCCGATTCCCGGAACCCCGCGTGCGCGGGGCATAGCCTGTGTCGGGGCCGTGACCGCTTGTGGCCTGCCGTGGGCCATGGCGATCATATTTCTGTGGCCCGCCGAATCGCCCCTTCACCAGCTTATCCTGGTGGTGGGAACGGTTGGCGTCGCCGGCGCGGTGTTGGTATCCGTCGCCAGCTACATGCCCGCTTCGTTCAGCTATTTGGCGAGCACCGCGTCGGTCGTGATTTTGGGCCTGCTATGGCGCGGTGTCGGCGATCCGACGCTCGTCATCGGCATGTCCCTCGTGGTGGCGGCCGCGTTGCTGCTCGTTACCTGGTACATCGGCGGGCTATTGCGAGAGCAGTCGCAACTGCGATTCGATTTGGCGGCCGCGGCCGAGGCGGGCGAAGCGGTCAGCCGGGCAAAATCCCTGTTTATCGCCAATATGAGCCACGAATTGCGGACGCCGCTCAACGCCGTCCTCGGCTTCTCGGAATTGATTCGGGACGAGGCGTTCGGCCCCATCGCGGAGGCCAGATACAAAGACTACGCTGGCGACATACACAGTAGCGGCAACCACCTGCTCGACGTGATCAACGACATCCTCGATTTGTCCAAGATCGAGGCGGGCAAGATGGAGCTCTCCGAGGAGAGCGTCGATGTGGCCAGGGTCATCGGCCAGTCGATGAACCTGATGAAAGACGCCTCCGAAAGGGCGGGCGTTCTGTTAAGGACGGACCTTCCCGAAGAGCCCCCGAACCTGCTGGGCGACGAGCGGGCGCTAAGGCAAATCCTTCTCAACCTGATCTCGAACGCCATCAAATTTACCCCCCTGGGCGGCGAGGTCGTTGCCGAGGTCGAAATCGCGCCGACCGGCGGCATGATATTGCGGCTTCGGGATAACGGCATCGGCTTGGCGCCCGACGATATTCCACGGGCCATGGCGCCATTCGGACAGGTCGATGGATCGCTGGCCCGCATGTCCGAGGGAACCGGGCTCGGACTGCCGCTGGTGAAATCGCTGGTCGAGCGGCTCGGCGGCGAGTTCCGGCTGACCAGCGAGTTGGGCGTCGGCACCACCGTGACCGCGTCTTTCCCGGCGGATCACATTCGCCGGGCCGCCTGATCCGGCCGCTCGCGGCAATCAATCAATCGAAAATACACGGGCTGCCGGCGGCGGGTCCTGATCGAGCACCTATCCGCCGCTGATATTGGTCACCGTGCCCGTCATCGACGCCGCGGGCGGCGATCCGACAACAGCCGGAATTCTTGAGGTATAATCGCCGGAACGGCCGCCGCAACGGCACGGGGCCGCGATGGGAGGATTTCATGAAACCGCGTCCGGAACAGATTTTTTTCGACGACCCGGCCCTCGACCGCGCGGTCGGCATGATCATGACTCTGGCCTCCGAGCTTTACGTCCTGCGCGACCGCCAACGCTGCCTCGAAAAAATGCTTGCGGCCAAGGGGATGCTCGATATCGCCGCGCTCGACGGCTACAAGCCCTCGGCCGAAGAGGCCAGGGAGATCGCGGCGGACCGCGACGCCTTCGTGGCCAGCCTGATGGAGAACGTGCTCGGCCGGCAGGTATCGAAGGGGGCTCTTTGAGATGGACTCCGAGGCCATGGAACTGGGCCGGCGATTCGACGCCTATCAGGATTTCATCCTGGGCTGCAAGCTCTATTGGACGCGCGAGATCTACGGCGCGCTGCGCGAGACCTACGAGGCCAAGGCGCGGCGGGCCGATCCGGCGCCGGCGAGCGCGGACGACGTCGCCGCGTTGCTCGCCGGCGATCCGCTGGCGCAATATTTCGGCTGGTTCGAGCGGCACCTTCAACGCTGCAAATATTCCGGCCGCCATGGCCTGCAACCGGCGCACGCCGCCCGCCGCGACGAGATCGAGGCACGGCTCGACCGGAAGCTGCCGGACGGGCTGCTGAGCCTCGACGACGATTTCGAGCATCCGAGCTATTTCACCAGCGTCGATATCCACCAGCATCCCGGCGGCATCTGGAGCGACCCGATCGGCGGCGTGGTTTATGAACGCGGCGCCCGCGGCACCACCCCGCTCCTGGACAGGGACAAGGATCTGCACGATCGATTTACCAGCCTGGCGCGGGAGCATATTTCGCCCAAACGGGTGCTCGACATGGGCTGCGGCTTCGGCAAGAGCACGCGGCCGTTCTACACCGAGTGCCGCGAGGCCGAGGTGATCGGTATCGATATCGCCGCGCCCTGCCTCAAGCTGGCCGCGATCACCGCTTCCGGCGACCGGGCGCGCAACGTCCGCTACCAGCAGAAAACCGCCGAGGACACCGGCTTCGAGGGCGAGTCGTTCGATCTCGTCACCTCGACCATGGTACTGCACGAAATGCCGCCGCCGGCGATCGAGAAGCTGATCGCCGAATCCTATCGGCTGCTCGAGCCCGGCGGCTTCGCCATCCATTTGGACTTTCTCGCCGAGGACGACCCGTTCGCCCGGTACGTCCATTACGGGCATGCAAGGCGCAACAACGAGCCCTACATGCCGCCCTGGAACGAAATGGATGCGATCGGCGTGCACCGCGCCGCCGGCTTCCGCCACGCAAGCATCGCGCGGTTCGAGGAGATGCCCGGCGCCCTGGCGCCCGAATTCCGCGCCTGGCGCTTCCCCTGGGTCGCCATCATCGCCGAGAAATAGCGGCTT
>CBDVDY010000295.1:0-3855 GCA_965372875.1 uncultured Alphaproteobacteria bacterium
CTCGGACGACGGCGGCACGACCCGGCTCGGCGCGCGCGTCGGAACCGCATCGTAAGGAGAAGATCATGGATTGGTTCGCGGTATACGAGATCGCCTCTGGGCGTCTCGTCAGTGTCGGCACAAGCGTGGCCGACGATGCGACGCTCGCGGCGAATGGCTTGGCAAAGAAGGTATTCGCTTTCGATCCCAACGTTCCCACGAAAGCATGGAACGAAACCACGCAGACCTTCGACGATGTTCCAGCCCGCAAAGTGGCGCTGTCGCTGCGAGGGTTCTTAGACCGCTTCACCGAGATCGAGCGCGAAGACCTGTTCGATTTGATTCAGACGAACAAGCAGGCGCGCGGGTTCGTTGAGTACGCCAAGGCCGGCAACGAGGTTGATCTCAATGATGCGTTCGTCGTCGCCGCCGTTAATCGTCTTGAAACCGCCGGAATCATCGCGCCCGGGCGCGCCGCGGAGGTACTTTCGTAATGGCTGTAACTATAGAAGATAGCGGCTCCCAGACCGCTACCCTCGCCACCGAGCACACGCTCGCGACCATCACGACGGCGGGGGTTTATCAGCTCGAGGTTGACGCCGCGAACCTCGCGGACGGCGAAAATCTGACGCTCAAGATTTTTGGCAAGGTTCGCTCGGGCGACACCGAACGGCTGATCTACGAGGCCAGCTTCGAGAACGCGCAAGGCAAGCCGTTCCTGCAGAGCCTCGCCGTGCCGACGCCGCACCACGCGAAATTCACCCTCGAACAAAACGGAGGCACCGGACGGGCGTTCCCGTGGGCGGTGTACGCGCTATGAGCAATTGGGCCATATCGCCAGTAGGACAGAGGATCGGCACGGAAGGCATCTCAACGGCCGCGTCGGACCTTACAGCTTCACTCAGCGTTAGTTCGGTCAACACCAAAGGCTCGTGGGTACAGATTACAGCGGCTACCGCGTTTGAGGCGGATGGCATCATCCTCCATTTTTACGGGTCTGGAGGCTTTAACGGCGACAGAAATGCGGTCGTCGATCTTGGCATCGGCGCCGCGGCATCAGAAGCAGTCATCTTGGAAAATTTCCGCCAAGACTACGTGCGTGGCAGCACGAACAAAAGTACTGGTTCTCTGTTCATCCCTCTGGCAATTCCATCCGGGTCACGGGTCGCAGCGAGAATGTCCGCTGACAGCACAGCCGTTGGCGTGCATATCGGCCTAACAATCGTCAAGGGCGGGTCCTTGTTTCCCACCGGGTTTGGCAAGATCGAATCATTAGGGCACAACACAAGCAATGATCGGGGAACCCAAATTTCCGCGTCGGCGACGGCCAACACCAAAGGGTCTTGGGCGGAGATCGTGGCCTCCACCGCCAAAGATTATGCCGGATTTTTCGGAGTCCTTGGCAACGCCGGTGACATGGCTTCCGCCAACGAAAGGCGGTTAATCGACATTGGTATCGGAGCGGCTGCGAGCGAGACCGTAATTGTACCAAACTGGTACACAAACTTCGAGGGACTGGGCGATGTAAACCAGCCTATGCATATGCCGATCTTTTGGACGCCTCTCGCTGCCGGGACACGTATCGCCGCCCGGTTTCAGCAGGACCTTACGTCCAACCTCAATTTAGACCTGATGCTATACGGAATTGTGGAGGGGTCATGAGCATCACCGAAATCGCCGACGCGTGGGACGGCCTACAATACCTCCTACTGTTCGGCTCCATCCGCTTCCTGCCGCTGTTCGTGCCACGGGACGCCGGGGGGCCGCCCCCGCCAGCCACGGCGGTCGCCGCCATCGCGACCGGACTTTAAGTGCCCCGCCCCATTGCCGCCGGCTTTCCGGCCGCCGGTTTCTCGGCGCTTCATCGTGGTCGGCGACGGCAGCCGAGATAGGGCGCCACCCACCGGAATAATCCATCGGCACCGTCGAGAACTCGTCCTCCATACGGCCGGCGACCGATCCGCGCGGTGCCGTGGCGGACATCAGTAAATAGAGCGAAGGGGCGACGATGCATGAACGCTTCCTGGACCATCGATCTGGCGTGGTGGATATCCGCCATAGAGCTTCCGGTCATGGGGGGCCTGTTCTGGCTGATCTGGCGTACCCGCCGGGAGGGAGAGCAGACCGATGCCGATATTCGGCGCACGTGCGAGCTTGAGATCGGCAGCGTCCGAGCCGAGATCGCGGCCTATAAACTCGAGGTGGCAAAGTCCTACGCGTCGATCGATTACCTAAAGGACGTGGACAAGCGGTTGTCGGGGCACCTCGAAACCATCGAAGAGAAACTCGACGCGTTACTGACCAGCAGAATCAAATAGGAAGCGCCCATGTCCCGGTTTTCGCGGCGCTCCGCCTCCCGCCTGGCTACCTGCGATGCTCGACTGATCAGGTTGTTCGAGTTCGTCGTGGTTGAATTCGACTGCACAATCCTCGGCGGTCACCGCGGCCGGAAATTGCAGGACGGGCTTTTCGACGCGGGTAAATCCAAAGTCCGGTTTCCGAACAGCAGGCACAATTCGACGCCCTCGCTCGCGGTGGACGCCGCGCCCTACCCGGTCGATTGGGAAGATCGCGAACGTTTCATGTATTTCGGCGGATTCGTGAAGGGTATGGCGACGGCTTTGGAAATTCCCATTCGATGGGGCGGCGACTGGGACCGGGACACGCGGGTGAAGGACAACGACTTCGACGACCTCGTGCATTTCGAACTGATAGGAGATCAACCATGACCGCTGTTTTCGACCGACTGAGGGAACCCTCGTCGTACGCTGCTTTGGCCGGTGTTCTGGCCATGGTCGGAGTGAATATCGATGCCGATCTTTGGCAATACGTAGTTGGAGCGGCCTCGGCGCTTGCCGGTATCGCCGGTTTTTTCATTGGCGAGAAAGGCACCTGATGGAGCTCTTGCTGATTCTTGGCGGAGCGGTCGCGTTGATGCTGTTGTCGATCGTGTGGCTTGCCAGGCGTGAGGGCCGCAATGCCGCTCGCGCCAGAATTGCCGAAACCGCTGCAAAAAGGTCTCGCCATGCGCTGCAAATCGACGAAAAAGTGGCTCGCCTGTCTGATGTTGACTTGGACGGCGAGTTGCGCAAGCCCGACTCCGACTGAGTGCTCGTGGGTCAGGATAATCCAACCCGAGTCTGGTTTCGAAGTCCGGTGGACAGTAAACGAAAAGCGTCAGGCCGTTGCCCACAACCGCAAGGTTGGCGAGTTTTGTCGATGAACTGGTGTGACGTAAAAAGCTGATCGAAACTCCGATCGGATATCAAGAAGGGCGCCGCTTCGCATATTGCGGAGCGGCGCTTTTTCGTGCGCAAACGGTTTGCTGCGTCATTCGGAATGAAAACACCCTCATCGAGTTTGGCGGCGACGAGTCCGCTCCGGACCGCCCTCTCCGCCAACCAGTCTGTTGTACAAGGCGGTTTTCCGCGCGGGGTCCGAGTGCCGGCCTCGCTCGCGGCATACGGCGGCTCTTTGCGCCGGGTCCCGGCGCGAGCGCCGGCGTTGTCGACGCCCGAGGCGCGATTGTTGACAGCCCGTGAAAACGCGGGGCAGGTTGGCGGATGAAGTTGGTTTCCTTGCTATGACGAAACCGGGTCCGATCCCGGTCACGATCCTGACCGGCTTCCTCGGCAGCGGCAAGACGACGCTGTTGCGGCGTCTGCTCGACCATCCCGAGGTTTCGGACACCGCGATCATCGTCAACGAGTTCGGCGAGATCGGCCTCGACCACGCGCTGGTGGCCGAGGGCGACGAGGACGTGGTGTTGCTGAACGCCGGCTGCCTGTGCTGCACCGTGGCGAACTCGCTGGGCGAGACCCTGAACGACCTCTATTTTCGGCGGGCCAAGGGCGATTTGCCGCCGTTCCGGCGGGT
>CBDVDY010000296.1:0-3831 GCA_965372875.1 uncultured Alphaproteobacteria bacterium
TTTCCATGCAGCAGGTACCGCTCGTCGATCCGTTCGAGCGCCGCATCACCTACCTTCGCGTGTCGGTCACCGACCGCTGCGATTTCCGCTGCGTCTATTGCATGTCGGAGAACATGAGCTTCCTGCCCAAGGCCGAGGTGCTGAGCCTCGAGGAACTCGACCGCCTGTGCAGCGCCTTCGTCCATCTGGGCGTGCGCAAGCTGCGCCTGACCGGCGGCGAACCGCTGGTGCGGCGCAATATCATGAGCCTCGTTCGCGGCCTCGGCCGGCATCTGCGGACCGGCGCGCTGGACGAGCTCACGCTGACCACGAACGGCAGCCAGCTCGACAGGTTCGCGGGCGAGATGGCCGACGCCGGGGTGCGGCGGATCAATGTCTCGCTCGACACGCTGGACCCGGAGAAATTCACGGCGATCACCCGCTGGGGCCGGATCGAGAAGGTGTTCGCGGGCCTCGACGCGGCCAAGGAGGCGGGCCTGGAGATCAAGATCAACGCCGTGGCGCTCAAGGGCGTCAACGACGACGAGCTCGACACCATGGTCGCCTGGTGCGGCGAGAAAGGCTACGACATGACCATCATCGAGGTCATGCCGATGGGCGACGTCGGCGGCGAGACCCGGATCGAGCAGTACTGGCCGCTGTCGCTGGTGCGCGCCCATTTGCAGCGCCGCTGGACGCTCGAGGACATCGATTTTTCGAGCGGCGGGCCGGCGCGCTATACGCGGGTCAAGGAGACCGGCCGCAAGCTCGGTTTCATCACGCCGATGACCCACAATTTCTGCGAATCGTGCAACCGCGTGCGGCTCACCTGCACGGGCACCTTGTTCATGTGCCTGGGACAGGAGGACGCGGCCGATCTGCGCACGCCGCTGCGCGCCAGCGAGAGCGACGAGGCCGCGATCGAGGCGATCCGCGAGGCTATCGCGCGCAAACCCAAGGGCCACGATTTCATTATCGACCGCCGGCGCGAGAGTCCGTCGGTCACCCGGCACATGAGCGTCACCGGCGGCTAATATTGCTTCGTCCCGACGCTATTCGATAAAGACCTGGTGCGCGTATTTGTCGCCGTCCGAGATGGTGATCACCTCGAATCCCAACATCTTCGCCAGATCGAAGAAATTGAATACTTCCTCGACCCCGAACTGCTGGAAAATCGGCGTGGCGCGCGCGATCGAGGTCAACATCGCGAACAGCGCGCGCCCGCGATAGAGGGTGTTGTAGGCGCCCTCGCGAACACTGACGATGATCAGTTTCTCGGCCTCGACGCCCTTGGCGAAGATGGCGAAGGGCGGCGCGTAATTGTTGCCCATCATGCCCGCGGTTATGGCGGTGACGAAGCCCAGCCGCCGGGAACGGTTGGAATCGGACAGCGTGACGGCCTGGGCCTTGTAGGTCTCGCGCGTCTGCGGCAGCGGGTAATAATATCCGGCGTGCCGGTCGTGATTTTTGCGAGGCGAAGCGTCCTGCGCGTGCGCCGCCGAAGCCGCGTCCGGCGCGCCCAGCGCCGCAAGTATGGCCAGCGCCGCCAAAACCGCGACGAAAGTAATTTCGATCTTCCGCATCGCCCAACTCCGTTCCCAAGAATGGCCGGTACCTTGGTGCGAATCAAACCCCTTGGCAACCGAATTGGTTGCGCGCGGCCGGTCCGCGCCGCGACCCGTTCCGCCGCATCAAGCAATCCGCTGGCGCGCCGGGCGCACCGCGCTATACTTGCCGCGCCGGGACGAGACAACCGCGCGCACGGACGAACCTATGAAATATGGCAAGATTGCGTTTGCCGCCAGCGATGTCGAGGCGGCCCAAAGAGCCCGCGCAAGCCTCGAGCGGCGCCACCGAACGGTTGCTTTCGAGGAAGCCGACGTGATCGTGGCGCTGGGCGGCGACGGCTTCATGCTGGAGACGCTGCACCGCTGCATCGACCGCGCCGTACCGGTCTACGGCATGAATTTCGGTAGTGTCGGTTTCCTCATGAACACTTTCGATGCGAAGAAATTGCCGGCCCGCCTCGAGAACGCGGAGGCGGTCGGGCTTCATCCCCTACGCATGGCGGCGCGGACGATCGGCGGCGAGGAAATCGACGGCCTGGCCATCAACGAGGTTTCGCTGCTGCGCGAAACCCGGCAAACCGCCAAGATTCGCATCAGCATCGACGGCGTCGTGCGCCTGGAGGAGCTGTCCTGCGATGGCGTCCTGGTGGCCACGCCCGCCGGCAGCACGGCTTACAATCTTTCGGCGCACGGCCCCATCATCCCGGTCGACGCGGGGCTTCTGGCACTGACGCCGATCAGCGCGTTTCGGCCTCGGCGCTGGCGCGGAGCGCTGTTGCCGCGGGAGGCGGTGGTCGAATTCCAGGTGCTGGAGGGCGACAAGCGCCCGGTGAGCGCCGTTGCCGACTATACCGAGGTGCGCGACGTCGCCATGGTGTCGGTGCGCGAGGATCCGGACCGCGAGCTGACCCTGCTGTTCGATCCCGAACACAATCTCGAGGAACGCATCGTCAAGGAGCAGTTCCTGTCGTGACCACGCCGGCCGCCGGCCCGCCGCGACCGCGTGGGGTCGGATCGGGCGGGAGCGACGCGGGCGGCGCGTTCGGCGGCCGGCTGGGCACGATCGCGTCGACCCTTGGCGTGGGCGCCGCCGGCGGGGCGGTCTTCGCGTATTTCAATCTGCCGCTCGCCTGGATGATCGGCGCCATGACCGCGACGACGGTGGCCACGCTGGCCGGCGCGCCGCTTCGCATGCCGCCGGCGTTCCGGAGCGTCATGGTGGCGGTTCTTGGGCTGATGCTGGGCGGCGCGTTCACGCCGGAAATTCTGGCCAGCGTCGGGCTCTGGCTGCCGAGCATGGCGGCGCTGCTGCTGTACATCGCCGCCGTCACCGCGGTGCTGTTCCTCTACTTCCACAAAATCGCCGGATACGACCGGATAACCGCGTATTTTTCGGCCAGCCCGGGCGGCCTCAACGAGATGGTTCTGGTGGGCGGCGAAATGGGCGGCGACGTCCGCACGATCTCGCTGATCCATGGCGGCCGGGTATTGTTCGTGGTGCTGGTGGTGCCGTTCGGGTTCGCCCTGTTCGGCGGCTACGAGGCCGGCGCCCGCCCGCCACTGGGCGCGGCCTGGAGCGACATTCCCCCGGTCGATCTCGTCGTCCTGGCCTGGTGCGGGTTCGTCGGCTTCGTCGCGGCGCGGGCGCTCCGCATTCCGGCGGCGGCGGTGGTCGGCCCAATGTTCCTGAGCGCGGCCGTGCACACGATCGGCATCACCACGGCCCGGCCTCCGGGCGAACTCGTCGCCTTCGCGCAAATCGTCGTCGGCGCGGCGGCCGGCAGCCGCTTTGCCGGCATCGCCCTGCGCCGGGTCTTGCGCACGCTGGCGACGGCGTTCGGCGCTTCGTTGGTGATGATCTGCTTCACCACCGCGTTCGCCCTCGCCCTGGCGCCCGTTGCCGAAGCATCGTTTCCGGCCTTGGTTCTGGCGTTCGCGCCGGGCGGGCTGGCGGAGATGAGCCTGATCGCGCTGGCGCTGGGGGTCGACGCGGCCTTCGTCTCCAGCCATCACATCATCCGCATCGTCATCGTCGTGATCCTGGCGCCGGCCGCGTTCCGCCGGGCCGGTATCTGGCGCGCCGATTGACGCGGTTGCAAACGTTCGGGTAAGAATTCGCGAACTGGTTTCGATCCCGATCGAATTTGGGCCGGCGCGGCGGTGAGTATCCCCTGGCCGCGCCCATTCTCGCCCGCCGCGCGATCAACCCCAGCAAAGGAGTCAGCCGCAATGGACCCGTACTTCGTAGACCCGTTTGGCGTTTTCGTAATCGTGGTCGTGGTTT
>CBDVDY010000297.1:0-3819 GCA_965372875.1 uncultured Alphaproteobacteria bacterium
AGCAGCCGGGCGCCGATGCCGAGGCCGCCGATTATGCCTATCCCGTGGCCGAAGGGCCCGGCCGGGCCGGCGGCTAGTGGCGGACGGGCAACGGGGAGGCAACGGCGACAGGCCGAATCCCATGGTCACGATCACCTTCGAGCCCGCGGGACGGCGCTTCGAGGTAGAGGCCGGCGAAACGCTGTTCGAGACGGCGGCGCAAGCGGGCGTGCCGGTCGACACGGTATGCGGCGGCAACGGCTCGTGCGGCAAGTGCAAGGTCCGCTTCGAGGCCGACCCGCCCGACGCCGGACCGGTCGAATTCCAGCACCTTTCGGGTGGCGAGATCGCCGAGGGCTATCGCCTGTCGTGCCAGGTGGTGGCCCGGCGCGACATGATCGTGCACGTCCCCGCGACCGGCGATCCGGCCATGGCCAGGATCCTGCATCATGGGATCGAACGGCGGGTCGAGCTCCGGCCCAACATCCGCAAAATATTCATCCCCTGCGTAGACTCGCGCGGCGTTCAGCACGTCGCCGATTGGGACCGCGTCCGCCGCACCTGGCCCAAACGATCACGGCCGCGGAACATTCCGCTGCATCTCCTGCGCCGGCTGCCGGAAGCGGTGCGCGCCAAGGAAGGCATGACCATAGTTACCGCCGGGCGCGACGTGATCGGCCTCGAGGCCGGCAACACGGCGCACCGGCAATGGGGCGTGGCCTTCGACATCGGCTCGACCACCGTGGTCGGGTTCCTCGTCGATCTCGGCAGCGGCGAGGAAGTGGCGGCGGCTTCGGCCATCAACAAACAGACAATCTATGGCGACGACATCATCGGCCGCCTGTCGCGCGCCCAGCGCAACCCCGAAGGCCTCGCCACGCTGCACGCGATGATCGTCGAGCAGTTGAACCACCTCCTCGCGGAACTGGCTAAAGGAGCCGGAATCGAGACGCGCGAGATCTACGAGGCGACGGTGGTCGGCAACATGGCCATGCATCATTTCCTGCTGCGGCTCGATTCCACCTATCTGGGGCTGGCGCCCTACGCCCCGGTGATCCACGATTCCTACGCGGTCACGGCCGGCGATCTGGGACTCGGCCTTTCGCCCGACGCGCCGGTCTTCGTGCTGCCGAACATCGCCGGTTTCGTGGGCTCGGACACGGTCGCGGTCATGCTGGCCAGCGAAATCGCCGAACGGAACGAGCACCGCATGGCGATCGACGTCGGCACCAACGGCGAAATTGCGCTGGCCAACCGCAAGCGCATGATCGCCTGTTCGGCGCCGGCCGGCCCGGCGCTCGAGGGCGCGCGCATCAAGATGGGCATGCGCGCCGCGCCCGGCGCCATCGACCACGTCTGGATCGAGGCTGACGTGCGCCTTTCGGTGATCGGCGGCGGGCCGCCCATCGGCATCTGCGGCTCGGCGCTCATCGACATCGCGGCGCAGTTGCTCGACGCGGGGCTCATGAACACCTCCGGCGCCTACATCCGGCACGCGGACCTTGCCGCCGACGTGCCGGCGGCCCTGCGCGACCGCCTGGTCGAGGCCGAGAAGCGCCGCGACAGCTATTTCGTCCTGGCCCGGGCCCGGGACGGCGGCGGCGAGAAGGACATCGTCTTCAGCCAGCAGGACATGCGCGAGATGCAGCTCGCCAAGGGCGCGATCCGCGCCGGCACGATGATGCTGTTGGACGAGATGGGCCTGGCCGACGGCGATCTGTCGGAGGTCATGCTGGCCGGCGCCTTCGGCAACTTTATCGATGCCGCCAACGCGCGGCGCTGCGGGCTCACGCCCCAGGTGCCGCTGTCGCGCATCACCTCGATCGGCAACGCCGCCGGGGTCGGCGCCAAGCTGGCCCTGGTCAACGTCGTGCAGCGCCGACGGGCCGAACGCCTGGCCCAGCGAACCGAGCATATCCAGCTCTCCGGCAGGGATGCATTTCAGAAGGCGTTTACGCGGGCCATGCGGTTCCCAAAGCAATAAGAGGCAAGAAGGACGAAACCACGATGGATGCAACCGAACGCGTCTACAATGCCCTCAAGGGCAAGCCGGTCGACCGGCCGCCCGTGTTCCCGCAGATCGGCGACCACGCCGGGATACTGGCCGGCGGCACCTACGACATCATGTACAAGGACCCGGAATTCGCCGCCGAGGCGCATCTCAAGGCGCGGGAACGCTATGGCTACGACGTGGTCACCATCCAGGTGGAGCCGAGCTGGCCGGTGGCCGAGGCCTGCGGCTCGGGCGTCACCTATCCGCCGATGAAGGCGCCGTGGATCACCGACTATCTGGTGCAAGGCGAGGACCAGATCGACAAGCTCAAGGTCCCGGATTTCATGGCCTGCGAGGCGACGCGCACGTTGATCGAAGGCACCCGCATCCTGGCCGAAAGAGCCACGGTGCCGGTGGTGGCCTTCATGACCGGGCCGCTCACCATGGCCCTCCAGCTCATGCCCTACGACAAGTTCGTGCGGGTCATGGTCAAGAACAAGGAGTTCGCCCACGAGCTGGTGCGCCGCGCCACCGAGGTAGGCTGCGCCTACGGACGCGCGCTGAAGCAGGCCGGCGCCACCATCTTCATGATCTGCGAGCACGACACCCAGATGATGGGGCCGAAGCACACCGGCGAATACTCGATCAAATACTACCCGCCGATGCTGGAAATCTTCGACTACAACATGGTGCACATGTGCGGCAAGGTGACGCCCCACATGGAGCGGAACGTCGATGCCTTCAAGACGCTCGACCGGCTCGACATGATCAACGTGGGCCCCGAGGTGGACCTGCCCCGGATGCGCGAGCTGTTCGAGCCCGAGATCGGCGTCGCCGGCAACATCGACCACATCCAACTCTTGCCGCTGGGCACGCCCGATGCCGTGCGGCAAGCCTGCCTCGCCTCGATTGCGTCGGCCGGCGGACCGCTCGCTGCCCATTACATGCTGGCGCCCGGTTGCGAGATCACCGCCGACACCCCGCCCGAGAATATCGAGGCGTATGTGGCCGCCGCGACGATCGGGGCCTGAAAGCCCGGGCCGATCAACCCCCCCCTGCCGACGGCACGACACGGAACAGCTCGCGCCGCAGCAGGCCTCGCTCCAGGGCCGCGACCGCCGCGCGTCTGCGGGCCCGCTCCTGGGAGGCGTCGTCGTCTCCGAACAAGCTTGCGATTTCCGCCGCGTGAATCTCCAGCTTGTCGAGCATCCGGCCCACGCTCGTCAAATATTCGGCCGTCAGATCGTGATGGTCGGTTATGTCCCAGCCGGCCTGGCCGAGCATTTCCGGATACGGACTGTCCGTCTCGATGAAGGGCGGCCCGCTGGCCGCGGCCCGTTCGTAATCGGCGCCAGCCAGGTCCGGCGTTATCAATATGACCGAGAACACCATTTTGCCGTCGGCGCGGACGGCGCGCCGGCACGATTTCAAAACCGCCAGTTTCTCCGTCAGGCAACAGAGCACGTCCGAGTGCAGGATGGCGTCGAACCAGCCGCTCCGGACCGGCATCGCCGCCGCGTCCGCAACGGCGGCCCAATAGGCGCCGGCAACCCGGTCGGTGGCCGCCCTTTCCAGCGCAATTCTCAAGCCCGCGAGCGGCAGGTCGACCATGGCGATATCGCACCCGGTCTCCTTGGCCAGGTAAAGGCCCGGCCAGCCGGAGCCGGAGCCGACATCCAAAAGCCGTTTGCCCGGGCTCAAGCCCAGCATTTCGCCGATGTCCCGCGCCTCGGCGAACGTCGTCCAGCTGGTGGCGCCGTAATCGCAGCCGCAGACCGACCGCTCGATCCCCCGCATGAGGTCCGACTGGGAGAGTTCGTAAATTTTCGAAAATCGCTCGCGCACGA
>CBDVDY010000298.1:0-3814 GCA_965372875.1 uncultured Alphaproteobacteria bacterium
CCCTATGTTGGATTTTTACCACTGACGCGGACGATAACCCTCGTTCGCTTGCATCGCTTGGAGCTTGGCGCAATAAGTATGCGCCTGAACAATAACGGCGCGCCGGACGCAAATGGCGGCCGAGAATAGGGGGGGCTATGTCGATTTCGTATTTCGTCGGGTATCGGGGCCAATGCGCCGACCCGGAGCGGTTTTTCGATTACCATGCCGGCGCGCATGCCGGCATTTTGGCGGAGTTTCCGGGAATCCGGTTACTGGCGCCGCACCGGCCGGCGCCGTGGCGGGATCCGTTTCCGGTCAATCCGGGCGATGCCGCGCTGATGGCACGGATGTCCTTCGATTTGGCGGAAACGCTCGACGCGGAGCTGGCCTCGGAAGCGCGCAAGCGCGCGCGGGACGATTTCTCGAACTTTCCCGAATTCCAGGGTACGGTGAGCCACCAGGCCATGCAGGCGAAGGTGAACTTCTGATGCCCGGCGAAAATAAGCGACGGATCCTTCGGCGCGATCCGAACCCGCACCTGTTCCGGCCGCTGACCATCCGGTCGGTCACCGCGCGGAACCGCATCATGCTCTCGCCCATGTGCGAATATTCGGCGCAAGACGGCGTCCCAGGCGATTGGCACCTGGTGCATTTGGGCGCGCGGGCCACGGGCGGCGCCGGCATTGTCTGCACCGAAGTCGCTCACGTCGAGGCGCGCGGGCGCATCACGCTGGGTTGTCTGGGGCTGTGGAACGATACGCAGCGCGACGCGCTGGCCCGTATCGCCGCCTTCGTCGCCGAGCGGGGCGCGGTTCCGGCGATCCAGCTGGGCCACGCGGGACGAAAGGCATCGATCTCGCGCCCCTGGGAGGGCAACAGCCCGCTGTCGTCCGAACAGGGCGGCTGGGAAGTGATCGGGCCATCGGCCATACCGTACGCCGAAGGGTTTCCGGTGCCGCTTGTCATGGATCAGTCGACGATGGACGAGGTGGCGGCTTCCTACCGCCAGGCGGCGCGGCGGGCGCGCGAGGCCGGCTTCAAAATTCTCGAGGTGCACGCGGCTCACGGATATCTCGGGCATGAGTTCCTGTCGACAATGTCGAACCGGCGCGACGACGAGTATGGCGGATCGCTCGAGAACCGCGCCCGGCATTTGATGGGGGTAATCGACGCGGTGCGCGCGGAATGGCCGGACGATCTGCCGCTGTTCGTGCGCCTGTCGATGACCGAGTGGGTCGAGGACGGCTACGATATCGAGCAGTCGATCGCGCTCTGCCGCATGCTGGAGGCGCGCGGCGACGTGGATTTGATCGATTGCAGTTCGGGCGGCAACGACCCGAACCAGGTTATTCCCACCCATCCCGGCTATCAGGTGCCGTTCGCCGACCGGGTCAAGCGCGATACCGGGCTGCTTGCCGGTGCCGTGGGATTGATCCATTCGCCCGATTTCGCGGAAGAGATTCTCGCCAACGGTCGCGCCGATCTGGTGATCATGGGCCGGGCCCTGATGGCCAACCCGCACTGGCCGTTGCAGGCCGCCAAAACGCTCAAGGCGGAGAACGTCGACTGGCCTGTGCAATACGAGCGATCGAATATATTCTAGTCGCCAATATGGGAGGCGGATTTGCCGGATAGCGCACTGCTCGACCTGCGCGAGGCGGACGGCGGCCAGCACCGGGCGCTGATCGATCATCCGATCATCGCCGGCTGGACCGGCCGCAACCATGCGCCACCCTGCCGGCGATCGGCGAGATCGGGCCCGCCGAAGCGTTCGAAATCGAACTCGAAGACCCGGTCAGAGGCCGTAGGATAGGCCACCGCTACACCATCGAAACCCTGCCCGTGGAAGGATAGAAGGAGACCAGCGATGCCAATGAACAAGCCACATTTGGAATTTCACAACGTCGACCTCAACAGCGGCTGGACGACGTTGCCGGGCTATCCCCCTGGGATTACGGAAAAAATTCTGGCCAGCGATCTGGACGAGCAGAACAAGACGGGCAGCCGCACGCGGCTCCTGAAAATCGAGCCCGGAGTCTACACCACCGCGCCCTTCGTCCACGACCATTGGGAAGAGGTGTATCTGCTGTCCGGCGATCTGATCGTCGGCAACGACGAGAACGGCAAGGGCGGCGAATCCTTCAGCGGCAGTACCTATGCCTGCCGGCCGCCCGGCGCCGCGCATGGGCCCTTCAAGTCGGAAACCGGCTGCATGGTGTACGAAATCCACTATTACGACGAAAGCGGGAGATAGCGGCGCGACGAGGCGCCCAAAAAGGCAGAATCTAGAAAATAGCCCAGGAAGGAAGCTCCCGATGCTGAAGACCGGCAAGGAACATCTCGAAGGCCTGCGCGATGGGCGCGTCATCTACATCGGCAGCGAACGGGTCGACGACGTCACCACCCATCCGGCCTTCCGCAACGCGGCCCACTCGATGGCGGCGATCTACGACATGAAGGCGGACCCGGCGAACCGCGACCTGATGTCGTTCGAGGAGGATGGCGAGCGTTACTCCATGTATTACCTGCGGGCGAAATCGCAGGACGATCTGCGCAAGCGCTTCCGGGCGCACCAGGCGATCGCGGACATGAGCTACGGCCTGTTCGGCCGCTCGCCCGACCACGTCGCGAGCTTCGTCACCGGTCTGGCGATGGCGCCGGAGGTGTGCGACAACGAGACGCACAAGTTCTCGCGGAATATCCTCGATTATTACCAATACATGCGCGCGAACGACCGGTACGCGGCCTACGCCGTGCTGCCGCCCCAGGCGGCGCGCAACCCCGAATTCTACGAAAAGCAGAAACTGCCGATCCCGACGCTCCAGGTCGTCGACGAGGACGATAACGGGGTGGTCATCTCGGGCATGAAGATGCTGGCCACCGGCGGCGTGTTCTGCGACGAGCTGTGGATCGGCAACTTGCTGCCGCTGGCCGAGAACCAGATCAAGCAGGCGATCACCTGCGGCATCCCGGTCAACACGCAAGGCGTTTCGCTGTGGTCGCGCAAGCCGATGGAGCCGAACGCGTCCACCGAGTTCGACAGCCCGCTGTCGTGGCGCTGGGACGAGAGCGACGCCATGGTGCTGTGCGACAACGTCAAGGTGCCGTGGGAGAAGATATTCGTCCACGACGACGCCATCCTGGCGCGCGAGATCTATATCCGGTCCCCCAGCCACTGCTACGGCAACCACCAGTCCAACGTCCGCTTCCTCTCGAAGCTGCGGCTCCTGGTCGGGCTCGCGTCGAAGGTCACGCAATCCACCGGCGCCGACCAGGTGCCGGCGGTGCGCGAGACGATGGGCCGGCTGGCGGCGCTCGAGGCCACGCTCTCGGGCATGATTCACGGTCAGATCGAGGCCTGGGAGCAATGGCCCGAAGGCTACGCCACCTTCAACCGGCGGATGATGTACGCGGCGCTCAACTGGTGCACCGAGAGCCATTCGGCGTTGATCGACGAGTTGCGCGTGCTCTCGGGCGGCGGCATCTTCCAAATGCCGGCCGACATTTCGGTGCTGCGGGACCCGGATTTGCGGCGGCAGTTCGAGACCTACTGGCAAACGCCGCAGCTGAACGCGCTGGAACGCTTCAAGCTGTTCAAGCTGGTCTGGGACATGGTCGGCTCGGAATTCGCCGGCCGCCATCAGCAGTACGAAAAGTTCTACGCCGGCGCTTCATTCATCGTGCGCAACCACAGCTTCCGCGAGGCGCCGTGGGACGAATTCCACAAATATGTCGACGATCTGCTGGCGAGCTACGACGTGCCGGCGGCGGAGTAACTGGGTAGCGGGCCGCAACGGCTAAATCGAAAAACGTCCTATCCGTCGTCGTGAAA
>CBDVDY010000299.1:0-3795 GCA_965372875.1 uncultured Alphaproteobacteria bacterium
GTCACCGTGCGCTCGGCCGGATTGAAGAACGCCTTGAGCGTGTCGCCGATCACCGCCGGCTGCTCGTAGATCTCCTTCAGCATGAAGTGGCGGTAGTTGCCCTTGCCGATGAGCGCGCCGGAGACCGCGGTCTGCACGATCTCCCTTTCGATCGGCTCGTTGTGTTGGTCGAACAATTGGGCGCCATCGCCGGTGATCTCGACCCAGTCGCCCTCTTCCAGATAACAGATGCGGCGGGTGAGCGGCGCCAGCGCCAGCGCGTCGGAACCCAGATACATCTCGCCGTCGCCGTAGCCCAGCGCCAGCGGACTGCCGCGCCGCGCGCCCATCATCAGGTCGGCCCGACCGGCGAAGATGATGGCCAGCGCGAAAGCGCCCTCGATGCGGTTCATGGTCTCGGCCATGGCGTCGCGCGGCGCCATCTGGTTTTCCAGGCAGCGGGTCAGCAGGTGCACCACGACTTCGGTATCGGTGTCGGTTTCGAACGCGCGGCCCTCCGATGCCAGTTCGTCCCGCAGTTCGCGGAAATTCTCGATGATGCCGTTGTGGACGACGGCAACCCGGTCGGAGGCATGGGGATGGGCGTTGGTCTCGTTGGGCACGCCGTGGGTCGCCCAGCGGGTGTGGCCGATGCCGGTGGTCCCGGTCACCGGGTCCCGCGCGAGGCGCGCCTCGAGGTTGGTCAGCTTACCCTCGGCGCGGCGGCGCTCGAAGGCGCCATTGACCACGGTGGCAATACCGGCCGAATCGTAGCCGCGGTATTCCAGCCGCCGCAGCCCGTCGACCAAGAGGGGTGCTACCTCGCCCTTGCCGACGATGCCGATGATGCCGCACATGGCTCAGCCGCCCTTTCGCTTGGCGGGCGGTTGCTCCTCGGCTCCCTTGGGTGCCCCCTTGGCGGCAAGCTTTTCGGCCGATTTGCGGGCCCGGTACTTGGCGGCCCAGCCGGCGCGCTCGGTCTGCTCGGCGCGGGTGACGGCCAGCGCGTCGGCTTCGACGTCCCGGGCGATGACGCTGCCGGCGCCGATGATCGCGCCGGCGCCGATTTTGACCGGGGCCACCAGGGCGGTGTTCGAGCCGATGAAGGCGCGGGCGCCGATCTCGGTGCGGTTCTTGAGGAATCCGTCGTAATTGCAGGTGATGGTGCCGGCGCCGATATTGGCCTCGGCGCCGACGTCGGTGTCGCCGATATAGGACAAATGGTTGGCCTTGGCGCCTTCTTCGAGGATCGCGTTCTTGATTTCGACGAAATTGCCGATATGGACCCGGGGCGCGATCCGCGTGCCGGGCCTGAGCCGCGCGAACGGGCCGATGATGGCGCCGGCGCCGATCTCGGCGCCCTCGATGTGGCAATGGGAGCGTATCTCGACACCGTCGTCGACCGCTACGCCCGGCCCGAAGACCACGTTGGGGCCGATGGTCACGTCGCGGCCAAGCCGCGTGTCGTAGCTGAAAAAAACCGTCTCCGGGTCGGTGAGCGTGACGCCTTCGGCCATGGCCGCGTCGCGCAGATGCCACTGCACGACGGCTTCCGCGACCGCGAGGTCGGAGCGTGAATTTACGCCCAGGAGTTCGGGCTCGGACGCCTCGATATAGCCGCAGCCCAGCCCCATCAGGCGCGCGATCCCAACGATGTCGGTCAGATAAAATTCGTCCTTGGCGTTTTCGTCGCCGACCTGATCGAGGAGATCGAATAAACGCGCGCCGTCGATCGCCATGACTCCCGAATTGCACAACTCGATCTTGCGCTGGGACGCGGTCGCCTCGCGCGCCTCGACAATGGCCTCGAGCTGGCCGTCGGCGCCGGTCATCAGGCGGCCGTATTCGCCCGGCTCCTCGGGCCGGAAGCCAAGCACGACCACCGCGCGCCCGGGCACCGACGCGAGTTCGTCGACCATCGCCGCGAGCGTCTGGCTGGAAATCAGAGGCGTATCGCCGTAGAGCACCAATACCGGACCGGTAACATCGGCAAGAGCCTCGCGCGCCGCCTTGACCGCGTCGGCGGTACCCAGGCGTTCGCCCTGGACCACCGTTTCGGCGGGCGCCACGGCGTGGGCAACAGCTTCCATGTCCGGCCCGGTTACGATGATTGTGCGACTGGGACCGAGCGGCTCGAGACTGGCCAGCACGTAATGGATCATCGGCCGACCGGCGATCAGGTGCAGCACCTTGGGCACGGCGGACTTCATCCGCGTGCCCATGCCAGCGGCCAGAATTACGGCTGTCAGCTCGTTTTCAGCCATCGGGGTCTCTTTTTCATTCGCATCGCGGCGGATCGGCCGGGCGGACCATGCCACACACCCGATCGCCTATCCAAGTCACGAAATGTTACCTACTTCAACGGATTTCCAGCCCTTTTGCCTTGCTTGACTCGGTTGGGCGGCCCGTCTATACGCTCGAATTCGCCAAGCCGACGCCGTGGCGATGCCGATTTGGGGCGCGTAGCTCAGCGGCAGAGCACCCGTTTCACATGCGGGGGGTCGCTGGTTCAAATCCAGCCGCGCCCACCAAGCCCGTTCGCCACCGTTGCCGCCCGCCGCATGCGCGCCCCTGTCCAGCCCAGCTCGGTTCGCCGTCGCGGCTATCCCGCTTCTCTCTCGCCGCGCCATTCGGGCACGCTGGGCGATACCAATTCGTACGACGCTCGGTATCGGGCAACTCAAACAAAGCTACTACTACCCAACCAATCTTCAAGACTTTAATCTATAATAATTAAATCAATTTATCGTTATGGTTAACTAAATGTTAAAACGAAATCGATTGACAATTTATTAATTATTTCTTAAATTCCAACTATAATTTTACGATCTGTTAATATTATTCTATTTCTTCCGCAAAATCTCTCTGAAAGCTTCGACGATGAAAAGAATACTGCTTGCGATATTGTTGACGTTGTTGACGTTCCCCGCCGAAGCGCGGCAGGCGAAATCCGTATCGCAACCTATCGACGCGCGCGCCTGCCTGATTCTGGCCCTATATCACGAGGCCAGGGGCGAAAGCGACGAAAGCATCGTGAAACACGCCTGGACGATCGTCTGGCGGGTCAAAAGGGACCAGTTTCCGGACAATCCGTGCGCGGTGATATTCCAGCGCGGCAAGTTTTCGGCCTTCAACCGGGGCATTCGGCCGATGCGCGACCAGCGCGACAAGGCCCGGGTGACGAAAATAGCCGATATCGTGCTGAAAAAGGCGTTCCCGGACACCTATGGCGGCAACGAATGCGTCGAAATCGACGCCAAAACAGGCGATTGCGCCGTCACCGTCGCCGATACCATTGCCAAGCCGGTGGCGGTCATGACCCATTATGCGGTGTCGGACTGTAAATTCCTGCGTATGCCTGGATACCGCTACGTCCGCACCAAAGAGGGCCGCTGCGTGCCCCGCTGGTCACTCAAAATGACCATGGTTTCGGCCGAGCCCTGTGCCAAGGTCCGGCGCCGGGCCTGCGACGTGATGTTCTGGAAGGCCAACTGAGTTCACCTTCCGTTAACCCCGCCCGCGCCGGAGAAAGCCCACCAAAGCGCGATAGCTTGGCCCCACACGGGGCCGGCCACAACCCGCCGTTAACCCGAAATTCACCGACCGAGGCGCACAGTCCTTCATTCGCCCCGGCCGTCCGCGGATTGATTCCAATATCCTAATTCAATCCATGCCGGTGCCGGAACCACGAATGCCGGACGGTGATCGCGGGCGAGCGCTTCCAGGCGGCCTCCCGTGCCGCCGGATTCGCCGAAGCAGGGACGTGTCAACGAACAAGCCGAGCCTATGACACAGCACGAGCTAAAATTCGACAAT
>CBDVDY010000300.1:0-3789 GCA_965372875.1 uncultured Alphaproteobacteria bacterium
GGTCGCTCAAATGCACGTGGATGCTCAACACGTCGGCGCGTTCCAGGAGTGTCTCGAACCCGACCATCTCGACGCCCTCGACGGTGCTCTCGGCCGGGTCGTGCGCGATCACCGCCATGCCGAAACCATTGCCGATTCGGGCGCTGATTTGACCCAGCCGCCCCAGGCCAAGGATGCCGAGCGTCTTGCCGACGAGCTGGAACCCGGTATAGCGCTCGCGCGCCCAATCGCCCCGGGCCGCCGATTGCAGCGCCGCGGGCAGGTGCCGGATCAACGACAGCAGCAGGCCGAACGCCAGCTCCGAGGTCGCGGTAAAGCCGCGTATCAAATCGTATTCCCCGGCTATGTCGAAAACCTCGATGCCGGCGCCGCGAATCGCGCCCAATTCCATGTGGTCGGTGCCGGTCGATGGCGAGCCGATGAGCTTGAGACGCTTGGCGCGGCCCAGGAACTCGCCGTCGATGCGCACCTCCGCCGAGGCGAGATAGGCGTCGTACGCGCCGATGCGCCCGAGCACCGTCTCGCGATCCGCCGGCAGCGTGGTCAGTTCGCCGACTTCGCCGAGGGCCGTGACCGCTTCCGGCGCTGCCGACAGGTCGAGCGTGTTGAGGATGCTCCAGCCCATGGCTCACGCACCCAAGGCGGCCAGGCGTTTTGCCGCGCGGTCGAGGTCCCGCTGGTAATGGACGTTGGTGCAGTCGTCCACGATCACCGTGTCCTTGCGGCTTTCGCCGGTATCCAGATAGTGGCGCGAAAGCACGTAATGCGCGCCGTTCTTGGTGCCGTCCGCCTCCGTGCTCATCAGCCGGTCGGCGCCCTCGCGGCGGAATATGTCGAGGGTTTCGGCGACGCCCAAATCGCGGTCCGGGTGGTCCGGCTGCAGCCCGATAAGGGTTTCAACGCGCGCGCCGCCTGCCGCTTTCTCTATCCACGCCACCGCGTGCCGGTAGACTTCGACGATCGGCACATCGCCGCCCAGGCTTTCCGGCCGGCGAATGACCGCGACGCCGAGCGATTCGGCATGCGCCGCGATCGCGTCGCTATCGGTGGAAACGTAGATCGCGTCCGCCGCGGCGCATGCTTTCGCGGCCTCGACGGAATAGTCCAGCATGGGCCGCCCGCCGAGCGGCGCCATGTTCTTGTTGGGCAGGCGGCCGGAACCGCCCTTGGCCGGGATGATGATGACGATCATGTCACGGATGAGCGTGGAACGTGAGCGCGGCATGAGTTTGGCGAAAGCCGCGCGAATCATAGAGCTCCAACGAGCCGAAATTGTTCGACTGGGTGCCGACCGTAATCGTCTCGGCGCGGCCGATATAATGGGCCAGCGCGCCGTCGACCAGCGAGCCGCCGAGCCCCGTGCCCTGTCTGTCCGCGGCGACGCCGATCAAATCGATGATCGCGGTCGTCTCGCGCAACATGCAGGCGTTGAACCCCGTCACCGTCTCGCCCTCGCGGGTCACGAACATTGCGTCGGCTCGGCCGGCGCAGGAATTCGCGACCCAGGCCGCTTTTAATTTGTCCGCCGCCGCGTCGTCGATGGCGGAATCGGCGTGAAAGCGGTCGAAGGTGAACACGGCTCCGGCAAGCGCCGCGCAGGCCGCCGCGTCCCCGGGCCGCATGAGGCCGGCAAGAGCGCCCGGCGGCGGTGTCTCCGGTATCGGCCGCGACAGGGTCAGCAGGCGCTCGACACGGGAAAACCCGGTGATTTCGAGCGCGCCGTGCGCCACCGTTTCGTCCTCCGGCAAGCGGCACGAGATCAGGCGAACGCCGTCCGCGCGCAGTCGCGCCAGGGTTTGTTCGGCCAGGGCGGCAAGGATCTCCGGCGCCGCTGCTTCGTTCCAGGCTTTGAGCCGGTCGATGCGGGCGACCGGAATGCCGAGCTGTTCGCTCTCGAAATCCTGCCCCGACCACTCGATGAAGCCGTCCGCCGCCGCGCCGCCGGCGGCCGCCACCATGGCGGCCCGGCCCGGGCTCACGCGCACCCCCCGCGCCTCCAAAAGCGGCAATTGTTCGGATTCGACGGGCAGGACGGCCGGCACCCATCAGCTCCCGTTCACCCGTTCCCATTGCTCCAGGTACCACTCGCAATACCGGCGATAGCCTTGCTCGAGCGGAATTTGCGGGATGAAGCCGAGATCCTCGCGGGCGCGGCCGATCTCCAGCGTGCCGCGCTTGGGTTTCTCCTGCGCGCGGGGCCGCTCCTCGATCCTCACCTTGGGGAAGTATTCTTTGATGATGCCCGCGAGCTCGGCGATGGTGCGGGCGTTGCCGTAGGTGATGTTGAAGGTGTTCGAAAGCCCGGCCTCGAGCGCCAACGATCGCACGATGCCCTCGACCAGATCGTCGATGTGGGTGAAATCGAGGCGTCCGTCGCCGCCGCCCTCGAGCAGCAGCGGCTTGTCCTGCAAGGCATTTTCGACGAACGCCTGGCTTACCCGGCGGCTTATGCAGCGGATGCCGTAAAGCGCGCTGGGGCGGATAATTGTGTAATCGATGCCGTAGAGGTTCATGGCCTCGCGCACCATGCGTTCGCCGATATACTTGCCGTTGGCGTATACGCCCCTTGGCTGCGGCCGCACGGTTTCGTCCACCGAGGCGCTTTCGAAGTCGCCGTAAACGGTGCTCGACGACATGAAGCACACCTGACCCACCTTCGTCGTGCTGGTGCGGCACATCTCGAGCACGTTGCGCAGGGTGTTGATTTGCAGGTCGTAGGCCAGCCCCGGGGCTTCGTTCGCCGTGACCGCGCTGGATATGGCCGCCAGATGGACGATCTTGGTCGGCTCGAAATCGGCGAACACCGTGGTCAGGTCGAACATGATTCGGCAGTCGACGTTCTCCAGCATGACGCCCGCGTCGCGCAAAAGCGCGAAGCGGTCGAGCACGAAATTTGTGTAGAGCGCGCGCAGGGCGGGATCGAGGTTCGGGTCGCTGACGATGCGCACCAGATTGTTGACCTGGAGGTTGTCGACCACCATCACCTCGGCGCCCTTTTCGCGCAGCGCCAGCGCCAGATGGTGGCCGATGAAGCCGGCGCCGCCGATCATCATGATCCGCGCGCCGTCCAGGCGCACCGTATCGTAGGGAATGGGGCTCGCGTTCATCGGCGTTCCGCCCGCGGCCCGGCGCCCGTCCCGCCGGACCCGACGATGGCGTCCTTCAGCTTTTCCGCGATGTAGTCCATGTCGCCCTCGTCGAGGTGGGGTCCGACCGGCAGCGAGATCGAGCGGTCGCTGATCCAGCGCGCCACCGGGAAATCCTCGTTCCGGTAACCGTATTTCCGCCGGTAGTAGGTGCTGAGCGGCACCGCCACCGGATAGTGGACGCTGGTGCCGACACCCGCCGCGTTGAGCGCCGCGATAATTTCGTCGCGGTCCGGCCCGCCATCCTCGGGGAGCACGGCGTTGACGCAATAGCAGGCCGATTCCGCTGCCCCGCGCCGCACCGGGAACGTCGTAACCTCGTCGATCCCGGCCAGGTGGGCGCGCAGGATTTCGGTATTGCGCCGGCGCGCGGCGAGGAAACCGTCGAGCCGGCCAAGCTGTCCGATGCCGATCGCCGCCTGCGCCTCGGACATGCGGAAATTGTAGCCCAGCATGATTACGTCGTAGATGCCCGGCCGGGCCCGCTCGCCCAGCCCCTTGTCGTAGCCGAACGCGCGCTGCTTGCGCACCCGGGCGGCGAGCGCCTCGTCGTTGGTGGTCAGCATGCCGCCTTCCATGGTGGTGATGTGCTTGGACGGGTAGAACGAGAAGCAGCCCGTGGCGCCGATGGCGCCCGGCTTGG
>CBDVDY010000301.1:0-3742 GCA_965372875.1 uncultured Alphaproteobacteria bacterium
TCGAAGCGCCGGGCGAGGTCGATGAAGGTGTCGGGCGCGCGGGTGACGTAGCGCGTGGTCTCGCCGATCAGGCTCGGATGTAGCGCCGGACCGGCCACCGCGGTCGCGCCGGTCCCGGCCGCCGCCAGGACGGCGAAAGCAAGAACGGCGGACTTTAAAGCGCTTGCCATGGCCGGTCTCCCGCGCGGCGGCGCGTTGGCGCGGCCGCGCCCGTTCAGGGCAGCATGCGTTTGGCCACCTCTTCCAGCATGACTTCGGTGGCGCCGGCGCCGATCGAGGCGATGCGGGCGTCGCGCACCATGCGCTCGATGGCGCTCTCGCGCATGTAGCCCATGCCGCCGTGGAACTGCTGGCAGGTATACATCACCTCGTTCACCAGCTCGCCGCAATAGGCCTTGAGCATCGACATCTCCTTGACGCAGTCGCTTCCCTGGGCGTCGAGCCAGGCGGCGTGATAGACGAGTTGCCGTCCCGCCTCGACCTTTGACGCCGCCATGGCGAGGCGCTGGCGGATCACCTGTTTGTCCCACAGCGGCTTGCCGAAGGCCTGGCGCGTGGTGACGTATTCCACGGTGATTTCGATGGCGTTTTGCGCCTCGGCCATGGCCAGCGCGCCGGCCACCAGCCGCTCGTTCTGGAAGTTTCCCATGATCGAATAGAAGCCCTTGTTCTCTTCGCCCACAAGGTTCTCCGCCGGGATTCTGCAATCCTCGAAAACCAGTTCGGCGGTGTCGGAGCAGCGCCAGCCCATCTTGTCGAGGCGCCTGCCGACCGAGAACCCCGGCGCGTCGCGCTCGACGATAAACATGGAGATGCCGCGCGAGCCCTTGGCGTCGGGATCGGTCTTGGCCGCGACAAACAGGATATCGGCATTGATTCCGTTGGTAATGAACGTCTTGGCGCCGTTCAGCACCCAGGCGTCGTTACCCGATCGTTTCGCCGTGGTACGGATGCCGGCGACGTCGGACCCGGCATCGGGCTCGGTCACCGCGACGGCGGTCAGGATCTCGCCGCTGACGATGCCCGGCATGTATTTGTCCCGCTGCGCGTCGCTGCCGAAGCGCGAAAGATGCGGCGAAGCCATATCGGTATGCACCAGCGCGGTGACCGAGAACCCGCTAAAGGACGAGCGGCCGAGCTCTTCGGCGAGCACCACCGAGCCCAGCGCGTTCATGCCGGCGCCGCCGTATTTCTCGGGATGGCGGATGCCGAGGAAGCCGAGTTCCCCCATGCGCCGGATGGTCTCGCGCGGGACCTGGCCCTCCGCCTCCCAGGAATCGCCGTTTGGCCGCACCTCTTCGGCGACGAAGCGTCTGATCTGGTCGCGCAGGATGCGATGCTCGTCGGCGAAATAAATGGAATCCATGGGCGGGCGCTCCCTCGCTCGGCTTCGGACGCCCCATCATGCGCCCGCGCCGGCCACCGGATCAAGCGTCGGGCGGCGGGTGGCTTGGCGCCCGGAAATGACGCGTTCGGTTGGAAAACGTACGGTGACGGTGGTGCCGATGCCGACCTCGCTGTCGATCGCAATGCCGCCGCCGTACGGTTCGGCGAGCGATTTGACCATCGCCCGACCCATGATTTCGCTCGCGCGAATTTCAGAACTACCAAAGGGGGAATATATATTTCTGCATAATCAACTCGTCGGTTCAAAAATTCGTTGACGGTCAATGGTTTGGCGCGCTCACGGGCGGATAACGATAAGTTGAAATGCCAATACCTGAGCGATCAAGTAAAATAACCCCTAATTGCCGCGACGGCTGGGTAAACGGCGGACAAAGGCGAGGAAGCGAAAGTAGACGAATGGAGAATGAGGCGGGTGCCGATGAATAGGCGGCATGATATTGGAATAAACGTTCAATATATCCGGCCGAATTCACCGATTCTCGGCTTCGAACGCTCTGCTTTAGGTTGACCCGGCCAAGCCGACCGGCCGGCGTGGCCCGGCCGCATGACCGAATTGCGACGGCTTTCGTGTTTCAATGCGAGGTAGAAACGTGACCAAGGATGATCTTTTGCCGCAGCTTATCCATCGCAGCGACAGCCAGATGACCGTAAGGTTCAACCGCGAGGGGAAAAAATTCGGGATAAATGCGCAAGCGTGGCGCGTGCTGGCGGCGCTGCTCGAAGCGGACGGCCACAAGGTCGGGGAGTTGGCGGCGGCCACCGCGATCGAACTTTCCACCCTCTCGCACCTGCTGACCCGCATGGGGGCGAACGGCCTGGTCAAGCGCCGGAGGACCGGCTCGGATCATCGCTCGGTGATCGTTAGCCTAACTCCGGCTGGCAGTGCCCTGGCCGAAAAGGTCGCGCCCCTGGCCGAGCGAAGCGAGGAAGTGGCGCTCGAGGGCTTCGACGAAAAAGAGGCAAAAATCCTCAAATCGTTGCTCAAGCGGGTGTTCGATAACATCAAAACCTGCGAAAACGGCGGCGCCACGGAATACTAGCCGCCACGCCTCATTCCGCGGGTTCGACCGCCGCGCCGGTTTTCATCATCGCCGCGATTTCCCCGTCCGCCAGCCCGGCTTCGCGGAGGATTTCGGCGCTGTGCTCGCCCAGGCGGGGCGCCTGCCGCCTTATGTCCCCCGGGGATGCGGAGAAATGCACGGGCACGTCCATGGCTCGCAGCCGTCCCTCGCTGGGATGGTCGAGCCATCGCCAAAAGCCCGTGGCCGACAGATGCGGATCGCCGGGCAGATCCTCGGGCGCGTTGACCGGCATGGCCGGGACGTCGGCGGCATCGAGGTCGCCCATCCATTCCGCCGTCGTGCGCGTGGCGACGATAGCGGAGAGTTCGGCGTAGAGCGTGTCGATGTTGGCGGTGCGCGCCTCGAGGGAGGCGTAGCGCGCGTCCGAGGCTAAATCGTCGCGCCCTGCTACCCCGAAGAACGCGCTCCATTGCCGGTCGGTGAATGGCAGCACGCCAATCCAGCCGTCCCTTGTCCGGTACGGCCGGCGGTCGGGCGAGAGCTGCCTTGGATAGCCCATGCCGCCGATGGGAGGGTCGAAGGTCTCGCCATAGATATGCTCGGGCATGGTGAACGAGACGACGGATTCGAACATCGGCACCTCGATCTCCTGGCCCTCGCCGGTGCGTTCGCGGTGGAACAGCGCCATCGAGACGGCGTAGGCGACGTGCAGGCCGGTGATCTTGTCGGCGATCGCCGTGGGCGCGTAGGAAGGCGTGCCGTGGACTTTCTCCTGCAGGCTGGCGAGGCCGGCGGCCGCCTGGATCATGTCGTCGTAGGCCGGCTTGTCGCCATAGGGGCCGGCGGCGCGAAAGCCGTAGGTGCCGCAATAGACGATGTTCGGCCTGGCCGCGGCGAGATCGTCGTATGCGAGGCCGAGGCGGGCGATCGCCCGCGGCCGCATGGCGTGCAGGAACACGTCCGCCGTGTCCGCCAGCCGCAGCAGCGCGTCGCGCGCCGGCGCTTGCTTGAGGTCGAGCGCGAGACTCCGCTTGTTGCGGTTGATGTTGAGGAACACCGCCCCCATGCCGGGGTGCCGCGCCGGCCCGAGCGCCCGCGTCGGGTCGCCCCCGGGCGCTTCGACCTTGATCACGTCGGCGCCCATGTCGCCCAGAATCTGGGCCGCGTACGGCCCCAACAGCACGGTCGTCAGGTCGAGCACGCAAATTCCCGCCAGCGGTCCGGCCATGGGCATCTCCTCCTCCGGGTCGGGAGATTACCCCGCCCCGGCCGGCCGCGCCAACGCCGGGTTACGCCTTCTTCGCGGTCCGCTC
>CBDVDY010000302.1:0-3718 GCA_965372875.1 uncultured Alphaproteobacteria bacterium
TTGGTGGTCATGATCAGGATCACGTTGCGGAAATCGACGCTCTTGCCGTTGTGGTCGGTGAGCGTGCCGTGATCCATGATCTGCAGCAGGATGTTGAAGAGGTCGGGATGCGCCTTTTCGATCTCGTCCAGCAGCAGCACCGAGTAGGGGTTCTGATCCACCGCGTCGGTCAGCAGCCCGCCCTGATCGAAGCCCACGTAGCCCGGCGGCGCGCCGATCAGCCGCGAGACGGTATGGCGCTCCATGTATTCCGACATGTCGAAGCGGATCAGCTCGACCCCAAGCGTCAGCGCGAGCTGGCGCGCGACCTCGGTCTTGCCAACGCCGGTCGGGCCCGAGAACAGATAATTGCCGATCGGTTTTTCGGGTTCGCGCAGGCCGGCGCGGGCGAGCTTGATGGCGCTGGTCAGCGCGGTGATCGCCTTCTCCTGGCCGAACACCATGCGCCGGAGGTCGCGCTCCAAATTCATCAACACCGACTTGTCGTCGCGCGAAACGTTCTTCGGCGGGATCCGGGCGATCGTGGCGACGATGCCCTCGATGTCCTTGACCGAGATGGTCTTCTTGCGCTTGTGCGCGGGCACCAGCATCTGCGCCGCGCCGACCTCGTCGATCACGTCGATCGCCTTGTCCGGCAGCTTGCGGTCCATGATGTAGCGCGCCGCGAGATCGACCGCGGCGCGGATCGCCTCCGCCGTATAGCGCACGCCGTGGTGCTTCTCGTAATAGGGCTTGAGGCCGCGCAGAATCTTCACCGTGTCCTCGATCGACGGCTCGTGAATGTCGATCTTCTGGAAGCGGCGGACCAGGGCGCGGTCCTTCTCGAAATAATTACGGAATTCCTTGTAGGTGGTCGAGCCGATGCAGCGCAGCGAGCCGCCGGCCAGGGCCGGCTTCAACAGGTTCGACGCGTCCATCGAGCCGCCGCTGGTGGCGCCCGCGCCGATCACCGTGTGGATCTCGTCGACGAACAGGATGGCGCCTTCGTGCGCCTCGAGCTCGGCGAGCACCGCCTTGAGCCGCTCCTCGAAATCGCCGCGGTAGCGGGTGCCGGCCAGGAGCGCGCCCATGTCGAGCGAGTAAATCGTGGCATCGGACAGCACGTCGGGCACCTCGCCATGGACGATGCGGCGCGCCAGCCCCTCGGCGATGGCGGTCTTGCCGACGCCGGACTCGCCGACATAGAGCGGGTTGTTCTTCTGCCGGCGGCAGAGAATCTGGATGGTGCGCTCGACCTCGGCCACGCGGCCGATCAGCGGGTCGATATCGCCGCGCGCGGCCTTCTGGTTGAGGTCGACGCAATAGGCGCTCAACGCCTCCTTGCCCTGCTTGGTCGGGGCTTCGCCGTCAAGCTCCTCCTCGGTTCCCTGGGCGCTGCGCCCCTCGGAATGGCCGGGCACCTTGGCGATGCCGTGCGAAATGTAATTGACCGCGTCGAACCGCGTCATGTCCTGTTCCTGCAGGAAATAGACGGCATGGGATTCGCGCTCCGCGAACATGGCGACCAGCACGTTGGCGCCCGTCACTTCCTCGCGTCCCGACGACTGAACGTGGATGGCGGCGCGCTGCAGCACCCGCTGGAAGCCGGCGGTGGGTTTGGCCTCCTCCTCCAGTTCGCTGACCAGGTTGACGAGGTCGTTCTCCACATAGCCGGTCAGATCGTCGCGCAGACGGTCGACGTCGACCCCGCAGGCGCGCAGTACGGCGATCGCGTCCTGATCCTCCGAAAGCGCGAGCAACAGGTGCTCGAGCGTGGCGTATTCGTGCCCGCGCTCGTTGGCGTAGGCCAGGGCGCGGTGGAGGCTTTGTTCGAGGTTCGATGAGAGCATGCTCTGGATGTCCCTGTTTACTCTTTCTCGAGGGTGCACTGCAGCGGATGTTGATGCCGGCGGGCGAAATCCATCACCTGGTTGACCTTGGTTTCGGCTATCTCATACGTGAATACGCCGCAAATGCCCACCCCCCGCTGATGCACGTGCAGCATGACGCGCGTGGCTTCCTCGCGGCTTTTCGCGAAAAACCGTTCCAACACGTGGACGACGAACTCCATCGGGGTGTAATCGTCGTTCAGCATCAAGACCTTATACATCGAGGGTTGCTTGGTCTTGACGCGGGACTTGATGACCACCCCGGTGCCGCTATCGTCTCCGCCGCCTTCCCGGCGGTCGCCGCCGCTCATCGCGGTCCAGCGCTTCTCCGTCTCGTCCATGCCGCTCGCGAAACCTCAATCGAAGGACCCAATATGTAAGACCATGATATTGGATTTCCAACGACGCGGCCAAGACTATCTTGCGGCCGAGGCGCCTCTCGGCCGGGGAATTAGCGAATTTCAGCCGATTCGGCGGCATTAAAATAAAATTAACCAAATTTGTATATCGACATGGAATCGCGGATTCCCTAGTATCCCGCGGAAATCGCGATGGGCGAGGCGAGGTGCAAGAGCCGATGGTACGCGACACGCTCGGATTCGGGTTTTTGCTATTCTCCATATCGCCGCGGACGCGCCTGCGCCGCGGCATTATTTGTGCCGTCCTGGCGGGCCTGCTTGCCGGGGCCCTGACCCTGACCGTTTCCGCCCCGGCGCAGGCGCGGCAAGCCTATATCGTGCTGGACGCGAAAACCGGCGACGTGCTGAGCGCGGCCAACGCCAACGCCTATCACCCGCCGGCCTCGCTCACCAAGATGATGGTCCTCTACATGGCCTTCGAGGCGATCGAGGCGGGCAAGCTCTCGCTCGACAAGAGGCTGCTGGTTTCGCGCCGGGCGGCGCGCCAGCGCCCCTCGCGGCTTGGCCTGGGCGCGAAAACGCGGATCACGGTCAGGGACGCGATCATGGCGATGATCACCAAATCGGCCAACGACGCCGCCGTGGTGATGGCCGAGGCATTGGGCCGCAGCGAACGCAAGTTCGCCCGCATGATGACGACCCGGGCGCGCGAGATGGGCATGAAGCACACCACCTTCCGCAACGCCACCGGGCTTTACAGCCGGGGACAGATCAGCAGCGCCCGCGACATGGCCGTGCTGGCGCGGGCGCTGATCACGGATTTTCCCCAGTACTATGGCAGATTCGCGATCAGAAAGTTCAGCTTCAAGGGCCGCACCTACAAGAATCACAACCGGCTCCTGGGCCGCTATCCCGGTCTCGACGGCATCAAGACCGGCTACATCCGCGCCTCGGGCTATAACGTCGCGGTCTCGGCCGCGCGCGACGGGCGGCGCGTGGTGGCGGTATATCTCGGCGGCCGCACCGCCAAGAAACGCGACCGGCGCATGGTGGCGCTCCTGAACAAGGCCTTTGCCTCCTTTGCCGCGGCGCGGCCGGACGATGGCCCACTCGATCGCAAGAATGGAAGCAACGCCAAGATCGCCGACATCAATCCCGCCGCCGGAACAGCCAAAACCAGAGGCGCGGCCAATTTCGGACTTGGCGGCTGGGCCATCCAGGTCGGCGCCTATTATCGGCGCGCCTCGGCGAAGCGGGCGATCGCCCGCGCCAATCGAAAACTCCCCGGCTGGTTCGGCGAGGAGCAGGTGGCGATCCTGCCGGTGGCGGTGAAGCGCGGCACGGTCTACCGGGCCCGCTTTTACGGCCTGACCGAGGCACGGGCCGCCGACGCCTGCCGGCGCCTGCGCAAAAAACGGCAGCGTTGCATTACCGTCTCCCCAGCCGGATTCAACCTGGCGCTGGCGAGATAGGTTTTCGCCCGGCGCCCAC
>CBDVDY010000303.1:0-3709 GCA_965372875.1 uncultured Alphaproteobacteria bacterium
GCCATCGGCTTGATGCGCTCGCCGCGCTCCGAATCGATGTCGCCGCCGCGCCGCCGGTGCAGGATATGCTCCAGCGGCAGGCCGAGTGCCAGCGCCGCGATGATCGTCAGGACCAGGGCCGGGAAGGAACCCGGCGCGATGTTCTGGGCCAGAAGGTCGGACACCTTCTCGAACGTCGTGGTCAGGTAATAGAGATACGCGCAAACCGCCAGGATGATCAGGCTGACGATCGTATCGGCGCGGTTCAGCAGGGCGGGGCGCCCGGTCAACGCAGGCCGAGCGCTTCGAGAGCGGCGGCCGCCTTGTCGTACTCCTCCCTGATTTGCCGGGTCCACGCTTCGTGTCCGGCGATGCTGGTTGCCGGGTCGACGCCGTTGGTCCGCAAATATTTCACGAACGTCTTCTGCCTCATCGCCTTGACCATGGCCTGGGACAGCTTTTCGATGCGATCCCGGGGCGTTCCCTTGAGGACCCAGTAGCCGCGCGTGGTGCCGGTCTTGACCTTGTAGCCGAGTTCGTAGGACGACGGCACGTCCGGATACGCGGCAATGCGCTCGGGCCACAGCACGGCCAGCGCGCGGACGCTGCCGTCGGCGATCCGGTCGCGCGCCTCGCTGACGTTCGGCAGCGTGGCGTCGGCCGCGCCCGTCATCATCGACTGCACCATCTGCCCGCCGCCGCCGAACGGCACCGCCTTGAAACGGATACCGGCGGCCTTGGCGAATTGCACCAGGCCGATATGCTCGGTGCCGCCGATGATGGCGACGCCCCAGTTGAGCGGCTTGCGCTTGGAGGCGGCGATCAGATCGGCGAGCGACTTGAAGGGGCTTTTCGCGCCCACGGCGATGAAGGTGGGATCGTCCATGGCGCGCGCCACGCCGACCACGTCGTCGATGCTCAACGGCGACTTGCCGCGGGCAATCGAGTACAGATGGCTTTGCGTCAGGGCCAGAACCGTGTAGCCGTCGCGCGGCCGGCCGAGGGCGTATTGGTGCGCCTTTACCCCCGAGCCGCCGCGCTTGGTGATAACCACCATGTCGACGCCGAGCTCGCGCCGCGTGTCGACCATCATCATGCGGGCCGTCGTGTCGGTGCCGCCGCCGTGTTTCGCGTGCACCACGATCTGGATCGTCTTCGACGGAAATCGTTCCTGTGCCGGGGCCGGGGCGGGCGCCAGCGCCAAGCCGAGCACCAGGCCGAGCGCCAACGGGACGGGGCCGTATCGAGCATTCATGAATTCGCCTCCCGCACGCCTTTTGCAAGGTTCTGATTTCGCGGCCTTTACCGATGCCGGCTGGTCGTCCGGATTTACCACATGAACGGGTATTCGCCAAACCGCCGCCGCGCCGATGTTCGGAATCTCGCGGCTTTGCGCGCAACCGCCAGCGCGTTAGCTTATTCGCGGGAAGAAGGTCGCGGAAGCAACAGGAAACGTGGATGTCGAAAACCTTGGGCGCGCACGATGGCGGCCCGCTCGTGCGCCGGAGCGCCGCCAGCACGGTGGCCAGCCTGTTCGCGGCGCAAGCGGCCATCCATTCCGGGCGCACGGCGGCCGAGGACCGTACGCGGCGGTACAGCTATGGCGAATTGGACGAGCGGACCCGGCGGCTGGCCGGATTGCTCGCCGAACGTGGAATCGTACCGGGCTCCCGCATCGCCATTCTTTCCGAGAACCGTCTCGAGTATCTCGAAGCGTTCCTGGCGGCGGGCTGGCTGGGCGCCATCGCCGCCTGCCAGAACTGGCGGCTGGCCGCGCCCGAGCTCGCCCACTGCCTCGATTTGGTCGAACCGGAGATCGTTCTGGTCTCGCCCCGGTTCGAGGCGGCGCTCGCGGCGCTCGATCGCGGCGGGCCCGAGCCGATCGTCTTCGGCGACGGCTACGAAAAGCTGCTCGCCGAGGCCACGCCGCAAAATACGCCCGCCGACGTGGATCCAGAGGACCCGTATCTCATCCTCTATACCAGCGGCACCACCGGGCTGCCCAAGGGCGCGGTGATCAGCCATCGGGCCGAGGTGGCGCGCAACATCGTCCTGCGCGCCGAGTTCGGCATAAAGCCCGAGGATACCTTCGCCGCCTGGCCGCCGCTCTATCACATGGGGGCGGCCGAATGCGCGCTGGGCACGTTGATGTCGGGCGGCAAGGTCATCGTCGTCGATGGTCTCGATTGCGATCATCTTGCCGAGATCGTCGCCAGCGAACGGCTGGGCTGGCTCATCCTGATGCCGGGCATGGTCGGCACGTTGGCGGCGGAGCTCAAACGGCGCGGCGCGGCGGCCAAGGGATACACGGTCTGCGGCGTCAGGGTCTGCGGGGCCATGGCCGATTTGGTGCCGCCGGCCGAGATCGCCGAAATCACCCAGCTCCTCGCCGCCCCCTACGCCAACACCTTCGGCGCGACCGAAACCGGTTGCCCGCCCGGTTCCTCGAGCCTGATCCCGATCGGCGTGGCGCCGGAGAAGCTTTCGAAACGACAAAGCCCGTTCTGCGAGGTGCGGCTGGTCGACGCGGACGACGGGGACGTGGCCGCCGGCCAGCCCGGCGAGCTCTGCATGCGCGGGCCGACTTTGTTCAGCGGCTACTGGCGGGCGCCGGAGGTCAACCAAAAGGATTTTCGCGGCGGCTGGTTTCACATGGGCGACGTCTTCGTGCGTAATCCGGACGGCACCCTCGACTTCGTCGACCGGGTCAAATACATGATCAAATCGGGCGGCGAAAATATCTATCCGGCGGAGATCGAGCGGGTGATACTCCAGGATCCGCGCGTCGCCGACGCCGCCGTGGTGCGCCGGGCCGACGATAAATGGGGCGAGGTGCCGGTCGCCTTCGTGGCCCGGCGGGACGACACGCTGTCCGAGGACGATCTGCGGGCACTCTGCCGCGCGCAGCTGGCCGGCTTCAAGCAACCCAAGGGCATCCGCTTCATCGCCATGGAGGCGTTTCCGCGCAGCGCGTCGGGCAAGATTCAGCGGCACGAACTGGAAAAGCGGCTTTCCGAAGACTGAGGCGGCGCCAGCCCCTTCGGTCGAAAGAACGCCAGATCAAGGAGACGAGCGAGATGGCCTTCCTGCCCGAAACGCAGACCACCAGCATCGCGTATCACACCAACGACGACATCTTCATCCGCGACAAGGGCCTTTGCCGGGAGCTGATCGGCAAGCTCACGTTCACCGAGATGATGTTTTTCCAGATCCTCGGACGCATGCCGAGCGCGGCGCAGACCGCCATGGTCGACGGCTGTCTGGTGACGCTGATGGAGCACGGCATGACGCCGAACGCGCTGGCCACGCGGCTGACCTATTCGAGCGCCACGGAATCGATGCAGGGGGCGGTCGCCGCCGGACTCCTGGGCGTGGGAAGTCTTTTCGTCGGCACCATGGAGGGCTGCGCGGCGCTGCTCGAACGCCTGATCGAAGCCGGCGACGGGATGGAGGAGGAGGCGCGGAAAATCGCCGAGGAGCACCGAAGCGCGCGCAAGCCGCTGCCGGGCTTCGGCCACCACATGCACAAGCCCGACGATCCGCGCTCGATCGTTCTGTTCGAGCTGGCCGAGAGCCAGGGCATCGCGGGCCGCCACATCGCGGCGATCAAGACGCTATCGAGCGCGATCGACGAGACCTACGGCAAGCACATCACCATCAACGCCACCGGGGCCATCGCCGCTTGCCTCGGCGATTGCGGCGTGCCGGCGGCGATCATGCGCGGTTTCGC
>CBDVDY010000304.1:0-3704 GCA_965372875.1 uncultured Alphaproteobacteria bacterium
GGCCGCCGCCGCCATGGTGACGAACACAAAAAGCGCCTGACGCGCGCGGCGCAGGTCGGCGCCGCTATCCGCCCGCCGCCGCGCCATCAAGCGGAACCAGACGAACAGCACGAAGGAGATAACGAGATATCCGGTCGCCTCGCCGAACAGCGTGACGAACCCGAAAATGTCGCGCAGCGCGGTCTCGTCGAATTGCTTGAACCAGCGGGCGAGCGGCTGGTCGAGCCAGCGGACACCCACCGCCACCAAGGCCACGGAAGCCGCCAACAGCGCGATATGCCGACGCCCCGTCATGCGCCGCCCGGTCACGTTTTCCCCGATGGCGCGGCGCGCGGCGCGGGGGGCATTACCGCGTGCACCACCGCCCAGGCGACGAGATAGGTGAACACGCCCGAAAAGATCACGTCGCTCAGGAAATGACCGCCCTGCATGATGCGGCCCAGGCCAGCCAGCGCGCCGAACACGGCGATTGTGGCGATCGCCGCCCGGCGCCGGCGTCTCAGCATCAGCGCCCCGGCGAACAGGGCGAACAACACGGACGGATGGCCGGCGACGAAGGCGCAGTTTCGCTCGCATTGATCGCTGATCGCGAAAGCCGGAGTAAAGCGCTTGTCGCCGCCAAACTCGACGATCTGCGAGGGCCGCGCCCGGCCCCAATTGTCCTTGAAAAGCGCGTTGACCACCAAGCCCGGACCAATGACCAGGGTCAGCAGCAGCACCGCCGGGATTCTTGGGTCGAGGCCGCGCGCCCGCACGGCGCGAAACCGACCGGCCACCAGCAGCGCCAACAGCACGGCGCCGGCGACCCAGGTGAGAACCGGAATAAGCCGGTAGAACGCGCCGGCGAAAAACGAGTCCTTGAGGAAAAAACCCTCGCCGCCGCGATAGAACAACGCCTGGAAATCCAGGTCGAGTTCGGGCGACAAGGCAAATACCAGCGCCAGCGCCAGCGAACACAGCAGGAAGGCAATAAAGGAAGGCTCGAGACACGCGCGAACGATGCGGGAGGCCGGCGCCATACCGCCGCGCGCCGCTAGCGCCGCCCGTTCGCTTTCTTGCGATGACATCCGGCCTATGTACGGGGAAGTGGGAAGCGGGGTCAACCGCGGGGCCACGCGGCGCAAGTGCTATTCCTCGGGCGCACCGGTATAGAGCGTGACCGTGCGCCAGGTTCCCTTGGAGAAATTATAGCCGCGCACGGAATCGACCGGCCGAACCCGCGCGCCATAATCGGCAAGCGCCTCGCGGAATGCCGCTTCCCGATTGTCTCCGACCAGCACGAAACTCTCGGCATGGTCACGAATATGGGCTGCGGCACCTTCGGGCCTCGGTAGGTCGAGGTCGGTACCCAAAAGGAACACCAGGCTCGGCTCCTGGAAGCCGATGGCGGCCACCGGCCGTTGCCCCGGCGCCGACCGCGCGACCATGGCGGCGATGGACCGGCTCAACCAGATGGAATCGACCCCCGGCAGCAGCGCCTGGAACGTCGGCCCATGGATGGCGATCGCGGCGGCCACGGCGACGGCGAGCGCGGGTGCTATGCGCCCGCGCCAGGCCTGGCGCAATCCGACTCCGGCCACGGCGAGCCCGGCCAACGCCGGGACCAGTGACAACGGCGCGAAGTTTTCGCCCAGCGCCAGCGGCAGCGCCACCGTTGCTCCGGCCAAGGCGAGTCCGGCCAAGGCCCACGCCAGATAGGCCAGACGCCCGTCCCAGGTGGCCGCGCGCGGGACCAGGCCCTCGCCGGCGGCGGCGACCGCGCGCCCGGTCAACAGAGCAAGCGCCGGATAAAGCGGCAGCACATAGTGCGGCAGTTTGGTCGGCACCAACTCGAAGACGATCCAGGAAGGCACGATCCAGGCCAGACAAAAAAGCACGGCGGGCGACCCGCGTCCGCTCCAGGCCCATCTGAGCCCGTGCCACGCGAACAGCGAGCCCGGCCAGAACGTGACCGTCAGCAGCAGCAGGTAGTAGCCGGGCGGAAAGCCGTGACCTTCCTGGCCGGAGATCAATTTCGGCAGCAGATCGCCTTGCACCGCCTGGCCGATGAAGCCGTCCTCGTTGGCAAGCATGATCGCGATCAGCCACGGCAACACGATCGCCGCGGCCAACGGCGCGCCCCACAGCGGCCGCAAGGGCCGGAGGAGCGGCGTCGTCCGGTCGAACGCCTTGAGCCCGACGATCGTCAGTACCGCGATCATGGGTGCTATCGGCCCCTTGACCAGCATGCCGATGCCGATTGCCGCCCAGAACAGCAGCGGCGGCCCGGCGCCTGGCGCCCGCCCCTCGCGCGCGGCCAGATAGACCCGCGCCAGCGCGCCCTGCGCCGCGACCACGGCGGCGAGCAGCACCGCGTCGGTCGTGGCCAGATGCGCCTCGACGACGAGGATCAGCGAGCTGGCGAGCATGGCCGCGCCGTAAAACGCCGCCCGCCGCCCGACCAGCGAATGCCCGAGACCGAAGGTCAGCCAAACCGCGGCGACAGCACCCAGCAGCGACGGCAGGCGATAGGGCCACATCTCGCGGGTGCCGGCGTCGGCGAACAGCGAGACCGACGCCGCCTGCAGCCAATAAATACCGGCCGGCTTTTTGTTGCGCGGCTGGTTCTGAAAGCGGATGCGGACGAAATCGCCGGTCTCGAGCATCTGCCGCGTGGCCTGGGCGAAGCGCGCCTCGTCGCGGTCGACGGCCGGCAGGGCGGCCAGCCCCGGCAGGTAGAGCGCCAGGCAGAGGACCCCGAGGGCCAAATAAGGCTTGATACCGGTGAGGAGCGTCCGCACGAGTTCCTCGATTTTCCGCCACGGCGCGGGCGCCGCACACAAGCGTCCGCCAACCACTCACTGGAAAAGCGCGACGGGATCGTGCTATCCAGCAGCCCGGCTTGCGTTCCTTACCTACGATACGGGACATGGCGGGTCAAACCCGCCGCCGCGGCCAGTAACCCGGGATACGAACCAGAGCGCGTTATGGAATTGTCCGTTGTCGTTCCCGTCCGAAACGAGGCGGAGAACATCGGCCCGCTGATCGCCGAAATCCACGCCGCCCTGGAAGGTGCTGTGGAGTTCGAGGTGATCTACGTCGACGACGGCAGCAGCGACGCCACGCCGGCAAGGCTCGCCGACGCGCGCGGCCGGCACGGGCGGCTCAGAATCCTGCGGCACGCGCGATCCTGCGGCCAGAGCGCCGCCATCGCGACCGGCGTTCTGGCCGCGCGCGGGACCTGGATCGCCACCCTCGACGGCGACGGCCAGAACGACCCGGCCGACATCCCCGCCTTGTGGCAACGCCTGGCCCTGGACGGCGGGCGCGACACCGGGCTGGTGATCGTCGGCCACCGCCGCAAGCGCCGCGATTCGGCCATGCGCCGCGTGGCCTCGCGCATCGCCAACGCCATCCGCGCCGGGCTCCTGGGCGACCGCACGCCGGACACCGGCTGCGGGCTCAAGCTGTTCGCGCGCGAGGCGTTCATGGAGCTGCCGCGCTTCGACCACATGCACCGCTTCCTGCCGGCCCTGTTCCTGGGAATCGGCCGGCGGGTGGTCTCGGTGGAGGTCAACCACCGGCCGCGCCTGCGCGGGCAATCGAATTACGGTATCCTGGACCGGTTGTGGGTCGGTATTGTCGACCTGTTCGGGGTAAAATGGCTGCTGCGCCGGACCAGCGTTCCGGAGGTCAGCGAGCTCGGGGTCGGCCCCGGGGTCAGC
>CBDVDY010000305.1:0-3660 GCA_965372875.1 uncultured Alphaproteobacteria bacterium
CGTCCGTCGGCGGACGGCCGGATCAGCCGCGTTGGGGACGGGCGGTCAGGGCGGCCAGGATGCCGCCGATGTTCGGCTTCAGGCCGCGCAACAGGTCGATGAAGGTGCGCCAGCCCTCGAGCTGCTGTTCCCTGGTGATGTTCCGACACATACCGCGAAAGTAGACCCTCGCTGACTCGGCGGCAAGGCGGTATGCGACACGCCGCTACGGTAATTTTGCTCTGACCCGATTTATTCCGAGCCGATTTGGCGGCTAGGATTCGGCCGCGCCGCCGGCGAGTTCTTGCTTGATCACGTTCTTGAGGATCTTGCCGTTGGCGTTGCGCGGCAGCGGCGTCCGGCGCAAATCGATGCGCACCGGCACCTTGAAGCCGGCCAGGCGTTCGGCGACGTGGCGTTGCAGCTCCTTCTCGCCGGCCCGCGCGCCGGGCGCGATCTGCACCGCCGCGCCGACCTCCTCGCCGAGCACGCGGTGCGGCAGCCCGACCACGGCGGCGTCCATCACCGCCGGATGGCTGTACAGCGCGTCCTCGACCTCGACGCAATAGACGTTCTCGCCGCCGCGGATCAGCATGTCCTTGGCCCGGTCGACGATATAGAGGAAGCCTTCGCCGTCGAGGCGCACCAGATCGCCGGTGCGCAGCCAGCCGTCGGCGAAGGTCTCGGCCGTGGCCGCCGCGTCGTTCCAATAGCCGGCGACGACGTTGGGCCCCTTGATATGGAGCTCGCCGGTCATGCCCGCCGGCACGTCGGCCCCTTGTCCGTCGACCACGCGGACGTCGCAGACCGGCACCGGCGGGCCGGCGCTGTTCGGCTTGGCCAGGTAATCGACGCCGATATTCTGCGAGGTGATCGACGAGGTCTCGGTCAGGCCGTAGCCGTTTCCGGGCGCCGCCGCCGGCAGCGCCTCGCGGAGGCGGGCGACCAGCTCGGGCGCCGACGGGGCGCCGCCATAGGCGACCACCTCGACGCTGGAGAGGTCGTGCGCCGCGAAGTTGGGCGATTCGATGATTTGCCAGGCGACCGCCGGAACGCCGCCGAAATGGGTGATGCGCTCGCGCTCGATGAGCTCGAGCGCCCGCTCCGGGTCCCAGCGGCGCATCAGCACCAGCTTGTGCCCGCCATGGGCGACCGAGACCATGGTCGAATGGCAGCCGGTGGCGTGGAACAGGGGCACCGACAGCAACATCGCCTTCTTGGGTAACGGCGCGCCGGGGTCCGGCAGCTTCTCGCCGCGCCGCAACAGCGCCCGCGCGCGCCCGTAGGCCTGGCTCATGACGTTGGTGCAGATGTTGCGGTGGCTGCCGAGCGCGCCCCTGGGCTTGCCGGTGGTGCCCGAGGTATAGAAGATGGTGGCCGCGTCCTCGGGCGCGATGGCGATTTCCGGCGGCGCCCGGCGGGCCGGCGCTTCCGCCATCAGCGCCTCGAATCGCAGCGCGCCGGGGCCGAGCTCGGTCTCGGCGCCGGCGACCACCACCGCGCGCAGCCCCAGCCCGGCCAGGTGCGGCGCCAGGCGAGCCGCCCGTTCGCCGTCGGCGAACAGCACCGAGGCGCCGCAATCGGCGAGCCCGTATTCGAGTTCCGGCCCGGCCCACCAGGCGTTGAGCGGCACCACCACGGCGCCGACCGAAACAGCGGCCCAGAACGCGATCACCCATTCCGGGCGGTTGCGCATGGCGATGGCCACGCGCTCGCCCTTGGCGATGCCGAAGCGCTCGACCAGCGCGTGGGCCAGCGCGGACGCGGCGCGATAATGGGCGTCGTAGGAGATCCGCTGGTCCTCGTGCACCAGGAACGGGAGATCGCCGTGGGCGCGGGTGGCCTCGAGGATCGCGCGCAGCGAGGCCGGCGCGTGCTTCCACACGCGGACGCGGGCGCCGCCGATGGTCGCCTCCGCCATCTCGAACGGCGCCCCGGGCGCGGTGAGCGCCGCCAGCGCTTGCTCGTGGGTCATTATCAAGATGCTTGGCTCACATGGCGCTGATGCCGCCGTCGAGCACCAGCTCGGCGCCGGTCATGAAGCTCGATTCGTCGGAGGCCAGGTAAAGCACGCCGTAGGCCACGTCCAGGGGCTCGCCGATGCGGCCCAGCGGCACCTGGCGCGCGAGCTTGGCGTAGGCCTCGTCCTGGCCGAACCGTTCGACCAGCGGATCGAGGATCGGCGTCTTGATGAAGGTCGGGTGCACCGAGTTGGAGCGGATGTTGTAGCCCTGCTTGGCGCAGTGCAGCGCCACCGATTTCGACAGGTGCCGCACGCCGGCCTTGGCCGAATTGTAGGGCGCCATGTTGTGGCCGGCGATGATGCCGGCGATCGAGGAGATGTTGACGATCGAGCCGCCGCCCGAGGCGTGGATGTGGGCGATGGCGTACTTGCAGCCGAGGAACACGCTGTCGAGGTCGATGGCGTGCACCCGCTTCCAGGTCGCGAAGTCGGTTTCCTCGACCGTGCCGCCGTCGCCGATGCCGGCGTTGTTGACCAACACGTTGAGCCCGCCGAAATGCTCGACCACGCGCGCCAGCACGTCCTGCCACTGACCTTCGTCGGTGACGTCGTGGCGGAGTGCGATGGCCGCCCCGGCCCGCGACGCGTTGATCGCCTCGGCGGTCTCCCGCGCGGTGTCCTCGTTGATGTCGGTGACCGCGACCCGCGCGCCCTCTTGCGCCAGCAGGGTCGAGATCGCCCTTCCCAGGCCCGAGCCCGCGCCCGTCACCATGGCGATCTTGCCATCCACTCTGCCGCCGTCCATTTTGGCCATAGAAGCTGTCCTCTCCCTGGTTCGCCCGCGCCTTGATCCTCCGGCCGGGTTCCACGAGGATAGCAAAGACCAGACGGAGCCCAAAATTGAGCGACGACATCCCGTTCCGGCGCGACTTCGAATTCGAATACGGCGTGATCGAGCAGGTCACCCCGATGATCCGCCGTATCGTCGCCCGGAACCCGAGCGCCTTTACCTTCCACGGCACCGGCACCTACATCGTCGGCCACGGCAGCGTGGCCGTGATCGACCCGGGGCCGGATTTGGACGAGCATATCGACGCGCTGCTGACCGCGCTGACCGACGAGGAGATCAGCCATCTGCTGGTCACCCACACGCATCAGGATCATTCCCCAGGCTGCCGCCTGGTGCAAAAGGAACGCTATGTCGATGCCTACGGCTATGGGCCGCACGGCGCCGGCAAGATCGAACAGGGCGTGCCGGTCGAAGAGGGCGGCGACATGGAGTTCATGCCCGACATCGTCATCGGCGACGGCGAGGTCATCGAAGGCGACGGCTGGACCATCGAGGCCGTGTACACGCCCGGCCACACCTCGAACCATCTGTGCTACGCGCTCAAGGAGGAAGGCGTGCTGTTCTCGGGTGACCATGTGATGGGCTGGTCGACCAGCATCGTCTCGCCGCCCGACGGCGACATGGCCGACTATCTGGCCAGCCTGGAGCTGTTGCTCGGCCGCGAGGATTCGGTGTATTGGCCGACGCACGGCCCGTCGATCGAAAACCCCAGGCGGCACGTGCGCGCCTTCATCACCCACCGCAAAATGCGCGAGGCGCAGATCATCGAATGCGTGCGCAACGGAATCCACAAGATCCCGGCGATGGTTGCCACGATGTACCGCAACGTGCCCGACGATTTGCACCGGGCCGCCACGCGCTCGGTCTT
>CBDVDY010000306.1:0-3657 GCA_965372875.1 uncultured Alphaproteobacteria bacterium
CGACCGGGCCGTGATGGAGGCGCGCACCCGGCGGGCGGCGGTGGTGGCGGCGGCGGCGGCTTGGCGCGTGCGCCGCTTCGAGCTGGAAACCGCCCGCGCCGCGCTGATCGAACCGGGCCGGGACGGCGGGTCGCGGGCGGACGGCGATTGCTGCGTCGAAGTGCGCTCGCCGGTGAGCGGCCGGATATTGCGCCTCCTGCACGAGAGCGAGAGCGTGATCGTCGCCGGCACGCCGCTGGTGGAGATCGGCGATCCGGGCGGGCTCGAGCTGGTCGTCGATCTGCTCTCGGCCGATGCCGTGCGCGTGGCCGAGGGCGCGGCGGTGATGATCGAGGAATGGGGCGGGGACGACGTGCTTGCCGGCAGGGTGCGGCGGATCGAGCCTTACGGCTTCACCAAGGTCTCGGCGCTCGGCATCGAGGAGCAGCGGGTCAACGTCATCATCGACTTCACCGACCCCCCGGCGCGCTGGCGGCCGCTCGGTCACGGCTACCGGGTGGTCGCCCGCATCGTCGTCAGCCGTGGCGAGAACGTGCTGCTGGCGCCGGTCAACGCGCTGTTCCGGGAGGATGCGGAATGGGCCGTGTTCGTGGCCGCCGAGGGGCGGGCGCGGACGCGCGGTGTCAGGATCGGGCGGCGCAACAGCCGGCACGCCGAAATTCTCGACGGCCTGGAAGAGGGCGAAATGCTGGTCGTCCATCCCAGCGACCGCATTTCCGACGGCATCCGGGTCGGCCAGCGGGCGGGCGGTTAGCGCTTCCTCGCCTTCGGCCCAGGTTTCTTCGGCGCCGGCAGGCTCAGCGCATAGGCGATGGATTTTCGCGCCCAGGCGCGCAGGCTTCGCGTGTCGTCGCGGATTTTGCGCGGCAGCACGACGTAGTCCTTCTTGATCGGGCCGTTCGGGAAGTAGCGCAGCGCCCTGCCGCCCGCCTTCCGGGCCGCCGCGCGGTCGGCCTCGGAAAGCTTCATGGCCAGCCCGGCCGGGGTCAGGGTGATGCAGATGCGGCCTTCGGCGTAAGCCGCGGCACCGCTGAAGAAATGCTTGATCTCCAGTTCCGCGCCCGCCGGCAACCGCGCGCCGACCGGCCCCAGCATGTCCCGCAACTGCTCCAGATAAATCCTGGCCATGGATCGCGTTGCCTTCCCGCGCCGGTGGGTCTATACGGGTCCCTAATCGAAGCGACATCGAAGGGACGCCTTGGCTGATCGTGCAGGGTCCCGGAACCTGGTCGCGCAATCAAGCAGGGTTTCCCCTCAACCTCCCATAACACGATGACAGTGATCGATCACGACGGCCTGACCGTGCAACTCGATGACGTTGGCGAAGGCCTACCCATCGTGTTCCTGCACGGTTCATTCAGTACCGCCGCGGCATGGCGGGACGTTGGCGAGCGGCTGCGCGGCCGCGCCCGCGTCATCGCGCCCAACCTGTTGGGATATGGCGGAACGGACGACTGGCCAGCCGACGCGGAGCCGTCGATCCAGCGCCAGGTGGCGCTGGTGGAAGCCGTCTTCGATCATGTCGCGGAAAGGGTTCACCTCGTCGGCCATTCCTACGGTGCGTCCGTAGCGGTGGCTACCGCGCTTGCCCGCGCTGCCAAACTCGCCAGCTTGACTTTGATCGAGCCCCTGCCAGCCGGAATCCTGAAGCAGACCGGGGAAACCGAGGCTTACACGAACCTCCGGACCATGTTCCTCGCGTATGTCGAGGCCTTCGAGAACGGTGATCGGTTCGCGTGCAGGCGCGTTATCGATTATTGGGGCGGGGAAGGCTCGTTCGACCGCTTTCCTGAGAAGCTCAAGGAATACTGCGCGGATACGACACGATTGAACATCAGGGACTGGCGTGACGGGTGGGGCTTCAAACCGTCGCTCGCCGACTATCGTGCATTGGATGTGCCGACGTTGATCGTTTGCGGGGAGGAGACCCATTGGGTGGCGTCAACGATAGCGCGCGGCCTTGCGGCGCTGATACCGAATAGCCGTCTTGCCGAGATCGGCGGGGCGAGCCATTTCGTGATCTCCACTCATCCGGACGAGATTGCCACCTTGATCGCGGACCACGCGCTGCAAATTGCCACGCGGCCCATGTCGTCGTGACCGTCCCGGCGCGCCGCGACCGTCCTTACCGGACCACACCCGTCCGCCCATGAACCGTGGCGTCGTTTCGCGTGTCCGTTTCCGGCCGCATCCGCGCGGGGCGGACCGGCACACGGGGAAAAGATCAGAGCGATGAACGAGGCGCAACCCGCCCCTGCCCCGCAACCCGCCGTCCCGCCGCCATCGGCCCGATTGATGCACCGCCGGGTCTGGCGCCTGTCGGCGCCGGTGATTCTGTCGAACCTGTCGATCCCGCTTTTGGGCGCGGTCGACACGGCGGTCATGGGGCATCTGCCCGACCCCGCCTATATCGGCGGCGTCGCCGTGGGTGCCTTGATCTTCAGCTACATCTATTGGGGCTTCGGCTTCCTGCGCATGAGCACCACCGGGCTGGTGGCCCAGGCCGCCGGTGCCCGCGATGCCGACGAGGCGCGGGCGATCCTGGCCCGGGCCTGGCTGCTGGCCGCCGGTCTCGGCCTGGCGGTGCTGGCGCTACAGGGGCCGATCGGGCTCGGCGCCTTCGCGGCGCTGGAGGCCAGCGCGCAGGTCGAATCCCTGGGCCGGGCCTATTTCGAGATCCGCGTCTGGGGCGCGCCGGCGGCGCTCGCCAACTACGTGGCCCTGGGCTGGCTGTTCGGCAACCAGCGCATGCGCGCCGCACTGCTGCTGACGATTTTCATGAACGGGCTGAACATCGCCCTCGACCTGTTGTTCGTGGTCGGCCTCGGCTGGGGCATCGAGGGCGTGGCGCTGGCCACCCTGATCGCCGAGTGGAGCGCCGTGGGGTTGGGCCTGGCCATCATCGCGCGGGGGCTGGGGCCGATGGGCGGGCGCTGGCGGCGCGAGCGCATCCTCGACCGGGGCCGGATACTGGCGCTGGTCCGGGTCAACGCCGATATCTTCATCCGCACGCTCTGCCTGGTCAGCGCCTTCGCCTGGTTCACCGCGCGCGGGGCGGAAATGGGCGATTTGGTGCTGGCCGCCAACGCCGTGCTGCTCACCTTCCAAATCTTCGCCGCCTATGGGCTCGACGGTATCGCGCACGCGGCCGAGGCGCTGGTCGGCGCCGCCGTCGGCGGGCGCGACCGGGCCGGGCTGCGGCTCGCGGTGCGGGTCTCGACGCTATGGGCGTTTATCGTCGCCGGCGGCTTCGCGCTGGTCTATCTGGCCCTCGGCCCGACGATCATCGCGGCCATGACCGGCATCGCCGAGGTGCGCGAGACGGCCGCCGCCTATCTGCCCTGGGTGGTGGTCACGCCGCTGATATCGGTCTGGTCCTATCAGCTCGACGGCATCTTCATCGGCGCCACCCGCACCGCCGAGATGCGCAACGGCATGCTGTTCTCGCTGGCAATCTTCGTGGCCGCGGTCTGGCTGTTGCTGCCGGCGATGGGGAACCACGGGCTGTGGCTGGCGTTCATGCTGTTCATGGCGGCCCGCGGGCTGACGCTCGGCCTCTGGTATCCCCGCATCGCCAGGGCGCTCGGTCGAGGATAGGAGCAGATACGGGCGGGTTTGAAACCCGCCCCTACAGACGGCGAAACAGGAATCACCACA
>CBDVDY010000307.1:0-3655 GCA_965372875.1 uncultured Alphaproteobacteria bacterium
GGGCTGCAGGACCCGAACCGGCCGATGGGCTCGTTCCTGTTCCTCGGCCCCACCGGCGTCGGCAAGACCGAATTGACCAAGGCCTTGGCCGAATTCCTGTTCGACGACGAACACGCGATGGTGCGCATCGACATGTCGGAATACATGGAAAAGCATTCCGTGGCCCGCCTGATCGGCGCGCCGCCCGGTTACGTGGGCTACGACGAGGGCGGGGCGCTGGCCGAGGCGGTGCGCCGCCGGCCGTACCAGGTCGTGCTGTTCGACGAAATCGAAAAGGCCCACCCGGACGTCTTCAACCTGTTGCTGCAGGTGCTCGACGACGGGCGGTTGACCGATGGCCACGGGCGCACCGTGGATTTCCGCAACACGCTCATCGTCTTGACCTCGAACCTGGGCAGCGAGGCGCTTGCCGCGCAATCCTCCGGCCAGGACACGCCGGCCGCGTGGGACGCGGTGATGGAGGCGGTGCGCGCCGCCTTCCGCCCCGAATTCCTCAACCGGCTCGACGAGATGCTGTTGTTCCACCGCCTCTCGCGCGACGACATGGAGGCCATTGTCGTTATCCAGCTCGAGCGGCTCAAAGCCATGCTGGCCGACCGCAAGATCGACCTCGAGCTCGACGAGGCCGCGCGCACCTGGCTCGCCGATTCCGGCTACGACCGGGCCTACGGCGCCCGGCCGCTGAAGCGGGTGATTCAAAAGTCGTTGCAGGATCCGCTGGCGACGCTGCTGCTCGAGGGCAAGATCAAGGACGGCGAGGCGGTGCGCGTATCGGCCGGCGAGAACGGCCTCGTCATCAACGGCGAGGAAGTCGCCGCCGAGGCGGCGTAGGGGCGAGTCGGCCGCGTCGTTCGGGGGCGAACAAGCCCTACCCCCATGGGCCGTCGGCCCGAACCCGCGGCTGGCGGCCGACGAACAACCAGGCGAAGACGATTCCGGCGGCGAAGCCGCCGATATGGGCCCACCAGGCGATGCCGGGTGCGACGCCGGGCGTGGTCAATTCGGCCGTCCCTTGCACGAGCTGCCAGGCGAACCACAGCACGGCGTAGATCACCGCCGGCAGGGGGAAGAACAGCGGATAGAAGATGATCAACGTGAAGAACATGATGCGCGCCCGCGGATACAGAATCGTGAACGCGCCCAACACGCCGGCGATGGCCCCCGAGGCGCCGAGCGCCGGCACCGTCGAATCGATATTGAAGACGAGGTGCGCAAAGCTCGCCGTAGCGCCGCAGGCGAGATAAAAGACCAGGAACCGCACCGATCCGAGCCGCTGCTGTAGCGGTCGGCCGAACAGCCACAGCGTCCACATGTTGACCACCAGGTGCAAGACGCCGCCATGCAGGAAGGTGTTGGTCACCAGCCGCGTCAGGAGTAGGGGATCGAACCGCACGCCCAGGCCGGGGTGAAACTCGAACAGCGCCGGCACCAGCGCGAAGCGGTATAGAAACTCGATCTCCAGGACCGGCGACAGCGTGATCTGTTGCAGGAACACGGCGGCGTTGACGACCAGCACCGCCAGCACGGCGGCCGGCGGATCGCGCGTGGGTATGCTGGTCTTGATCGGAATCATGCCGTGGCGCGCCCTAGTGTCCTGCCCCGGAAATTCGTCGTACGAATTTTCGGGATAAGCAGGCCACTCACTATTTAATGCTAGTGTGATTCAGCTCCCAAATTTCGTCACATTAATGTGACGAAATTTGAAACCATCACACTAGTGCCCATGAATGCCGGCGCCGGTCGGGCGGCGACGGATGTCTGAAATATGGGAGTGGCGGGTGAGCGCCGCAATCCAGGCGCCGTACCCCTAACAGCCTTGCGGGTCGGGCGCGTCCGTCTTGGATGTCTCGATGCTTGCGCCGGCGCAGGCGTGCTGCCCATTGGGCTTGTTGCGGGCAACGCCCAGGTCGCGGGCCAGCGACGCGAAACGGGTCCGCATGTCGCCGCGAGTGGCCAGGTAACTCTCCAGATCCTCGCCTTTGAGCCGCTCGCCGCTCGCCATCCTGAGCTTCAAGGGATTGATCCGCCGGCCGCTACGGAGGATCTCGTAATGCAGATGCGGGCCGCTGGAACGGCCGCTCGATCCGACGTAGCCGATAACCTGTCCCTGGCGCACGCGCCCGCCGGCGCGGATGCCCCGGGCGAAGCCGCGCAGATGCGCGTAGGCGGTACCGTACGTCGAGTTGTGGCGGATCCGGATGTAGCGTCCGTAGGCGCCGTTGCGGCCGGCGCGCGTCACCGTGCCGTCGCCGGCGGCGTAGACCGGCGTGCCGGTGGGAGCGGCGAAATCGATGCCGCGATGCATCTTCGTGTAGCGCAGGACCGGGTGCCGGCGCATGCCGTAGCGCGACGACAGCCGCGCCCCGTCGACCGGCGTGCGCATCAGCATCTTGCGGGCGCTTTCGCCCTCTTCGTTGAAGTAGTCGGTGCGCCCGTCGGCCGGCGTAAAGCGGTAGAGGCGCAGGACCTGCCCCCGGACGGACAGCGAGGCGTACAGAATGTCGCCCTGGCGCGCGGGCCGGCCTTGCGCGTCGCTGAAACTGTCGAACATCACCTCGAACTTGTCGCCGGCCCAGATGTCGCGCTGGAAATCGACGTCAAAACTGTAGAGCTGGATGAACTGGATCATTACCGGAATCGGCACCCCGGCCTGCACGCCGGCTTCGAACAGGCTGCTGTTGATCGAGCCACTCGCGCGCACCAACTCGGCGCTCAGCGACCTGGCCACGCGCGCCGCCTTGTAGCTGCCGTCGTTGCTCAAATCGACGGCCACCGAGTGGTCGACATCGGACTCGAAGTTGAGGCCCAGGAAGCGGTCCTTGGCGCCTTCCGCGACTTCGAAACGCAGTTGTATGGTCTGGCCCGCCTGCAGGGCGCGCGGGTCATAGACCGGCCGGAGCGCGTTGATAGCGGCGTTCGCCTCGAGGCGCGGAACGCCCGCCTTGATCAGAATATTCATCAGGGTCGCGCCCCGACGCACGCGGACCCAGCGGGCTTCCTTGGCCGGGCGTCGGGTGGCGGGGATATCGATCACCGTCTCCGCATTTGTCGGAGCGGTGGGCGCGGCCGGATCGATCGAGGCGGTCTCCGTGCTCTCGCCGTGCCGCGCGATGCCGTTTTCCGTCGCCGCCGCGCCGTCGCCGCCGGCCGCGCCAGCGATCCTCGCGGTCGCCGAATTCGCCAGCCGCGCCGCCGTGTAGCTGCCGTCGCTATTCAGGTCGATGGCGATTGTGTGGTCGGAATCCGGGTCGAAGTAGAGGCCCACGAACCGGTCCTTGGCGCCTTCGGCCACTTCGAAGGTGAGGCGCAAAATCTGACCGATCTGCAGCCCGCGCGGGTCGTAAACCGGCCGGAGCGCGGTGATCGCGCGGTCCGCCTCGATGCGCGGCACCCCCGCCTTGACCAGAATGTTCATCAAGATCGCGCCCCGGCGGACGCGGATCGCGCGGGTTTCCTCGGCGGGAACCGCCGGACCTTTGGCCTCGGCGGGAACCGCCGGAACCTCGGCCTCCGTCGGCCCCGGTTCCGGCGCGCGTGGCGCCGCCGGCAAATTCCGCGCCGCCTCGGATGCGGAGTCGGTCAGGGTTGCGATTTCGGTTTCCGGCTCCTGGACCGATTCGGCGGCGGCCGGCGCGGTGGAGTCGGCGTCGGTCAG
>CBDVDY010000308.1:0-3655 GCA_965372875.1 uncultured Alphaproteobacteria bacterium
CTGATCGTCCATCTGGTGGTCAACGTGGAGCATTGGCAGTTCGACCAGCCGATGCCGCGCAAGATCCTGCCGGCGCCGCACGGGCTCGAGCAGGTGCCCGACATCCCCAACTTCTCCTGGGCCGAGTACGGCATGCGCGCGGGCATGCCGCGCATCCTGGAGATGCTGGCCGAACGCGGCCTGCCGGCCAGCACCTCGATCAACGCCGGGGTGATCGACGCCTATCCGTCCGTCGCCGAGGCCATGCGGGCGGCGGACTGGGAGTTCATCGGCCACGGCATCCATCAGCGCTCGATCCAGGGCGAGAGCGACGAGGGCGCCTTGATCCAGGCGGCGCGGGAGAAGATCGAGGCCTTCACCGGCACGCGCCTGCGCGGCTGGCTCAGCCCCGGCCTGCGCGAAAGCTTCGACACCCCCGATCTCCTGAAGTCCCAGGGCCTGGATTACGTCTGCGACTGGGTGATCGACGATCTGCCGAGCTGGATGATTACCGAGCACGGGCCGCTGATCGCCATGCCCTACAACACCGAAATCAACGATTCGATCATCTACGCGGTCGAAAAACACGCCTCGGCGGAGATGTATCTGCGCCTCAAGACCACGCTGGAAGCCTTTGATTCTGAATTGAAAAGCAACCCGCGAGTGCTGCCGCTCGGCCTGCATCCGCATCTTATCGCCGTGCCGCACCGAATCGGCTATCTTGGGCGCATGCTGGACGATCTGATGGCCCGCGACGACGTGGTGTTCATGACCGGCGGCCAGATCGCCGACTGGTTCGTCGAGGTCGAACCGCCGCCCGCAACCGGCGATAAATCCGGCAATGGATAGGGGAAGAACGGTGAACACCAAGGTCGGGCCGATGGGTGTCTGGTTGGAATGGCTGGCGGCCAACGCCGTCGGCGCCCTGGCGGGCGGGCTCGCGGTGTTTCTGCTGAGTTTCGCGGTGCTGGCCGAGTACGCAGTCTACGCCGGCATCGTGCTTCTTCCGGCGCTGTTGGCGACCAGCCAATGGCTTTTTCTGCGGCGCCTTTTCGGGGCTTCGGCAACCTGGATTCCGGCCAATATCGTGCTCTGCGCCGCCATGCTGGCGCCGTTGTTCGGCCTGGCCTGGCTGGCGGTCGATAACGCCGAGGGCGGCATCACGGACCCGCAACTCCTCGCCTTGGCCGCGATCTGCACGATTGTGGCGATCGGTCTCGGCGGGGCGCAGCGGATGATCCTGTATCAATGGTACAGCGCCAAGCTGCGCTGGGTATCGGCCACCGTCGTTGGCGCCGCGCCGGGATTGACGGCCGCGCTGTATCTGGCGGCGATCCTGCCCGAAAGCATCGGGTTCGGCGCGCCGCTGACGCTTACCGTGCTATGGGTGTTTTTGTGGATCGTGATCGCCATCCCCCAGGGCTTCGTCCTCGACCGGCTGGCGCGGCGCGGCGCATCGGAGGACGGGGTTGCGGCCGACGCGTGAGACAACAATTGGGAGGGCCCGTTTGATGGAACCGCCGATCCTGAAGACCCTGGAAGACCGTGTGGATCCGCGCCATACGGCGCTGGTCATCATCGACATGCAGAAGGATTTCTGCGTCGACGGGTTCGCCACCAGCAAGGTCGGCCGGCCGCTCGACGCCGCCAAGTCGATCATCCCGAACCTGCGGAACCTGCTGGCGGCGGCGCGGGCGAGCGGCGTGCTGGTCTGCCACGTGGGGTTCTGGACCTTCGCCGACTACGAGAGCGATTCCGGGCCGTGGCTGGCGCAGCGCCGGCGCGCCACCTACGCCTCCGACAAGATCGCCATGGCCGGCAGCGAGGGCGCCGAGTTCATCGACGAGCTCAAGCCTCTCGACAGCGAGATAACCATCCGCAAACACCGCTACAGCGCCTTCAAGGGCACCGATTTCGACATGCTGCTGCGGGCGCACGACATCCGCACGATTGTGCCGACCGGGGTATCGACCAACGTCTGCGTCGAAAGCACCCTGCGCGACGCCTTCGAATATTCCTATTACGTCTGCGTGCCCGAGGATGGCGCGGCGTCGTGGGACATGGAGTTGCACGCCGCGACCCTGAAGACGGTCAACGCGCGCTTCGGCCTGGTGACGCGATGCGCCGAAATCGAATCCATCTGGCGCGGCGCGGCCAAGGCCGAAGCGGCGGCGGAGTAGGGCCGACAAACAAACGTTACGGGAGGGTACGAGTGAGCAAGAACGGGAGCCTGACGGGCGAGGCGGCTTCGTTCGCCGTCGATCTGAAATTCGAAGACATCCCCGAGGATGTGCTGACTATCGGCCGGCGCTGCGTGCTCGACGGTCTGGCGGTGGCGCTGGCCGGCAGCGAACAGCCGGCGATCGCGGTGATCGACCGCTATGTGCGCAAGGTCGGCGGCGCGCCCGATGCGCGGGTCATTGGAGATTCCAGCCTGCGCCTGCCGGCGCATCTGGCGGCGCTGTGGAACGGGCTCGCCGGGCACGCCATGGATTGGGACGACACCCAGTTGGCCGAGGGGCCGGGCCGGCCTTATGGCTTGCTGACCCATCCGACCATTCCGCCGCTTTCCGCCAGCCTGGCGATCGCCGACATGTTGGGCGGCGTCGACGGCAGGACGTTCCTCACCGCGTTCCTGGCCGGATTCGAGGTCGAGTGCAAGATTTGCGAGGCCATCAACCCCGACCACTACAACAAGGGTTTCCATTCGAGCGGCACCATCGGCACCTTCGGCTCGGCCGTGGCCGCAAGCAAGCTCCTCGGCCTCGACGAGGGCGCGACGGCCCGGGCGATCGGGCTCGCGGCCTCGATGGCGTCCGGCATCCGCGCCAATTTCGGCACCATGGGCAAGCCGTTCCACGTCGGCCGCTCGTCGGAAAACGGGGTGACGGCGGCACTCCTGGTGCGCGAGGGCTTCACCGCCAACGAGCAGGCGCTGGACGGCCAGTGGGGCTATATCGAGGTCGCCGGGCGCGGCGGCGAGCCCGAACTGGCGCTTGGCCGCTTTGGCAATCCGCATACGATCGTATCGCCCGGCATCAGCATCAAGCCCTATCCCTCGGGCGTGCTCACGCACCCGTCCATGGACGCCATGGGCAAGGTGATGCGCGAGCACGGACTCGAGCCCGGCGACATCGATCACGTGACCCTGTTCGCCGCCGACAACATCCTGCTGCCGATCCGCTTCCGCGTGGCGAGCACGGAACTGGAGGGCAAGTTCTGCATGGCCTTCCTGCTCTCGGCCATGATCATCGCCGGCAAGGCGGGCAAGGCCGAGTTCAGCGACGAATTCGTGCGCTCCCAGGCCTGCCAGGACATGCAGCGCCGGGTGGAGTGCCAGTTCGACGCCGAGATCGACGCCATGGGCCACGACCGCATCCGCTCGCGGCTCGAGATCGACACCAACGACGGCCGCCATATCGTCGAATGGGCCGACGAGAACTACCGCGGCGGCCCGCACAACCCGCTTTCGGACGCGGAGCTCGAGGGCAAGTTCCGCGACTGCGCCGCCGGGCTGCTGGACGACGCGCGCATCCAACGGGTCTTCGATTTCGTCTGGTCGCTGGAGGGGCAGGGGGACGCGACCGTTGTCTACGATCTGCTCGACTGGCGCTCGAAGATGGGCGGCGGCGCCAAGTCGGTGGCCTGAGGCGGAAAGGTCGGGGTCACTCGGCCG
>CBDVDY010000309.1:0-3639 GCA_965372875.1 uncultured Alphaproteobacteria bacterium
TTCGACACCGCCTGCCACACGGTATGGCCCGGGCGCACCTCGATGCCGCGCTGGCGCACCGCGTCGGCGAGCGCCGATGGCGGCGGTTCCCGCCGAAGATCGAGCACCGCCGCTACCTCGATCCCGGAATCGGCCAAATCGAGCGCCACGCCGTAGCCGTCCGCGTTGGCCGTCGCCACCACGGCGCGGCGGCCGGGCCGCACCCGGTAATGACGGATCAGCCGCTGGGCCCCGGAGCCCAACATGATTCCCGGCAGATCGTTGTTGCGAAAGACGATGGGCTGTTCCGTCGACCCGGTGGCGAGGATCACCCGCCCGGCGCGGATCTTATGGAGGCGGTTGCCCCGGACGACCGCAAGCCAATTGTCGGTGTACCAGCCCTGGCACATGGCCCCGGTCATCACCTCGATATTGGGCTCGGCCGCAACGGCGGCGCGCAACCCGTCGCCCCGCGCCGCCGCTTCCTGGCCCTCGGCATCGAGGCGCGCGTAATCGAGCGAGCCGCCGAGAAACGGATTTTCGTCGATCAGCAGAACCCCGGCCCCGGCCCGCGCCGCGGCGATTGCGGCCGACATGCCCGCCGGTCCGCCGCCGACAATTACGACGGCATGGAAGCCGTAGGCCTTGTCGTAATATCCTTGGCTGGCGGCAATATTGACCCGGCCCAGGCCGGCCCGGCGTCGGATCACCGGCTCCCACAGGCGCCACGCGCCCTTCGGCTTGTAGAACGCCTTGTAATAGAAACCGACCGGCATGAACCGCGCGAAGCGGCCAATGAAGGCGCCGCGGTCGCGTTCCAGCGATCCGGTGTAGTTCTGCCCCTGGACCACCAGCCCCTCGGCAATCGGCGTCGTATCGGCCAGGGCGTTGGGCTCGTCGGCGAGCTGCACCAGGGTGTTGGCGTCGTGGCCGGCCATGGAGAGTATCCCCCTCGGGCGGCGGTACTTGAACGAGCGCGAGATAACGGAGATTCCATTGGCGGCCAGCGCGCTGGCGATGGTATCGCCGGAAAAGCCCCGGATCTCGCGTCCCTCGAACGAAAACGTCACGGGCCGCGAACGGTCGAGCCGCTCTCCGGGCGCTTGCGGCAGGCGAGCGTCCGAGCTCATGTCCCGTCGCCTTCGCTCTCGGGCGCGGCGAACTCGATGCGCTCCGCGAACACTTCGCTCGCCGGGTAGGTGCGGAGGATTTCGTCGGTCCTTGTGTCGCGCTCGGCGATGAACCAGTAGGCGGACGCCACGTGCATCCACCATTCGCGGACGATTCCCGCCCGATTGTCATGCATGAAAACGTAGTCCGCCCACGCCTCGTCGGTACAGCGGTTGGGATCGGGCGCGACCACCACTTCGCCGGCGCAGATAAACTCCGAGATATTGCGTGGCCCGTTGAGCGGGCAGGGCATGATCTTCATCGCCGCCTCAAACCCCGACCGAGGCCGCGCCGCGCTCGCCGACCTGCTGGAACGCGGCGAACCGGGAGAGTGCATACGGCCGAATAATATCCGGCGCGCGGCCGGTGGCCACCGTCTCGGCCATGCGCTTGCCGCAGACCGGCGTCGCCTTGAAGCCCCAGGTGCCCCAGCCGGCGTCGATGTAATAGTTGCCGACGGTTGTCTCGCCCATGATGGGGCTGAAATCGGGCGTCATGTCGGCCATGCCGGCCCATTGGCGCATAATCTTGACCTCGCCGAGAAAGGGAAAGAGCTCGAGCATATGGGCCATCAGCGATTCCATGAACTCGAGTGTCGTGCGGTTCCGGTAGACGCCATAGGGGTCGGTGGCGCCCCCCATCACCAGTTCTCCCCGCGAACTTTGCGAGACATAGACGTGCAGGCTGCCGGAAACGATGATCGGGTCGAGGAAAGGCTTCAATGGCTGCGTGACGCACGCCTGCAGCGGCAGCGTGCGAATCGGCAGCCTGATCCCGGCCATCCCGGCAACCAGAGAGCTCGCCCCCGCGACCGCCTGCACCACCCGGCCGCAACGGATTCGGCCGCGGTCGGTGTCGACCGCGACGACCCGGCCGTTCGCCGTTTCGATTCCGGTGACGGTTGTCTTCTGGTGGATTTCCACCCCGCGCCGCGCGGCGCCGATGGCATAGCCCCAGGCCACCGCGTCGTGCCGAGCGATCGCGCCCGGCGGATGGTACAGCGCCGCCAGTATCGGGTAATGCACATCCTCGGAGAGATTCAGGCTCGGCGCCAGCCGGGCGATTTCATCCGGGAAGATGAGTTCGGTATCGACGCCCATGTGCTTGTTGACCTCCGCCCGCCAGCGCATGGTGCGAACCGCCGCGTCGGTGTGCGCGAGCGTCAAATGGCCGCGCTCGGAATACATGATGTTGAAATCGAGCTCGTTGCTGAGGCCGCGGAACAGCCCGACCGATTCGTCATAAAACCGCACGCCGTCGGGGGTCAGGTAGTTGGAGCGGATGATCGCCGTGTTCCGGGCGGTGTTGCCGCCGCCAAGATAACCCTTGTCCAGCACCGCCACGTCCGTGATGCCGTGCTCGTGGGCAAGATAGTAGGCGATCGCCAGGCCATGCCCGCCGGCGCCGATGATGACCACGTCGTAGCTCGATTTGAGGTCGCGCTCGCCGGGCAGGACGCGTTTGACGCCGGCGCCGCGCTTTAGCCCGTATTTGAGTAGTCCGAACGGCATGCCAGCCTTCGATTGGGCGGATGTGAACCCGGTAGTCCAGGAGACGCCTTTGCCGTTCCTACGGTAACGCCCGGCCCGGCCCCTCACTGTCATAAACCGGGTGTGCTGAGTCTAGCAACCCGTCACGCGCGGCCACGACGAACGTTAGTCGCCGGTTTCATGCAATGCAATTTATTTTCCTCTCAGGCGCGGCGTTTCCTTTACACCCCACATGACGGTGGATACAGTGGATTGAGGCGTCCGCATCGAAATCCGGGCACGCGGACCGAAATTTGCGGTCCCTAGCCAGTCCGCGAGCGATTGGGTGGAAACCCCACGGGAGTATATCCGGGGCCCAACTCGCCGACAGCCGCAAAAAACAACGAGATGAAGAGGGAGGGTTAGAAAATGAGGCGAAATCTTTGGATTGCCCTGGCCGCACTGGTCGGCGCCAGCTTTGCCGGGTCCGGCGCCGGGGCGGCGGAACCGCTCAAGATCGGCTGGATCGGGCCGCTATCCGGGTGGGGAACCGCCGGCGGCACCGCCATCATGCGGGGCACGCAACTTGCCATCGACCACATCAACCAAGCCGGCGGCATCGACGGCCGAAAGGTCGTCCTCGTCACCCGCGATTCGGAAGCCAAGCCGCAACGCGCCATCACCGTGGCCCGGGAATTGATCGACCGGGAGAAGGTTTATGCGCTGATCGGCAAGTTCGATTCGAGTTCGGCCAAGGCGCTGAACCCGGTCCTGCACGAGTCGCGCACGCCGATGATGCTGTCGATCGCGGCGGCGACCGCGAACATCGAATACAATCGCGACCCCAACTTCATGTTCCGGACTTCCGGCGCGGATCATTACATCGCGCAATTCCTGGTGAGATTCGTGATGGAGGAGTATGGCGCCAAGAAAATCGCCATCGGGTACGAGGACACCGGGTACGGATTCGGCGGCCGGGACGACATCGGCAAGGCGCTCAAGAAGTTGGGCTCCGCGCCGG
>CBDVDY010000310.1:0-3636 GCA_965372875.1 uncultured Alphaproteobacteria bacterium
GGGTTGGTGCCGGTGAAGGCCACGCGCAGATCGGCCAGTGTGTCGCCCTGGCGCCTGAGCGCCACGGCCACGCCGGCCACCGGATATTCGATCGAGCGGCGGATGCGGATCTTGTCGTAGGCCGATACGAGGCCCTTGGTGTTTGTGGCGCGCACGGCGGCGATCAGCTCGCCGGGCTCGAGGCTGAGATAGTTCTTGCCGTCGCCGGTGGAGCCGTCCTGCTTGGCATGGCCGATATAGAGCTCGTTCAGCTTCATCGCGCGGCTGCCGTCCGGCCCGATGAGATCGATCTCGGCCCCGGCCAGCACCAGCAGCGCCGGCGCCAGATCGCCCGAGAAGGTGGCGAAGCAGACGCCCTTGCTCTTGGGCGCCACGTGGCATTTCTCGCCCTGGTATTTGAGGCAGAAATCGTTGGCCCGCCGCCACCATTGGCTCTGGTTGTAGAAGATGCAGCGGGTGTCGAGGCAGAGATTGCCGCCGACCGTGCCCATGATCCGGTGCGTCGGCCCGGCGATGGAGTGCGCGGCCTCGGCCAGTACCGGATAGTGCGCGCGGATGCCGGCATGCGCGGCCACTTCGGCCAGGGTCGCCGCGGCGCCGATCGACAGCGTGTCCGCATCGGCCTCGATGGTCCTGAACGCCTCGATCCCGGTCATGTCGATCAGCGCCGGCGGGTCGTCGCCGATGCCCCGGCGCAGATTGACGATCAGATCGGTACCGCCGCCCAGCGGCCTGGCGCCCGGCCATTCGGCGCGCGCCGCCACCGCCTCCTCGGCGGTCCTGGGGCGGATCAGATCGAATTCGGGCAGCACGTCCATTGTGGTCTCACTGTCTGTCGTTGTCGTCACCCTTCGAGACGGACGCTGCGCGTCCTCCTCAGGATGAAGGAATTTTCAAAGTCGGATCAAACAATCCGCTTCATGCTGAGGAGGTCCCGAGCTTGCGAGGGACCGTCTCGAAGCATGAGAACAGGAATCACCACGGAGACACAGAGGCACAGAGAGAGTGAACCCTACGTTCGTGGCGCGTCGCGTCGTGGTGGAGAGATTCATAATTTTCTTTTCCTCTGTGTCTCTGTGTCTCCGTGGTTCAACCTTGTTTCTGTTTCGCCTCCCTTGCTTTCGCCCGGGCGCGTTTTTCCAGCGCCGCGAAGACCCGGTCGGGAGTGGCCGGCAGATCGTTGAGGCGCAGGCCGATGGCGTCGGCGATGGCGTTGGTCAGGGCCGGGAGGAAGCCCGAAAGCGAACCCTCGCCCGCCTCCTTGGCGCCGAACGGCCCCAGCGGGTCGATGCTTTCGACGATATGCGTCTCGATGGGCGGCGAATCCTGGATCGTCGGTATGCGGTAGTCGAGCATGTTGCCGGTCACGAACAGCCCGTCGTGATAGCCGGTCTCCTCGCTCATCGCCTGGCCCATGCCCATCCAGACCGAGCCCTCGATCTGGCCCTCGACGGTCAGGCGGTTCAATGCCTTGCCGCAATCGTGGGCGACCCAGACCTTTTCCACCGTCACCTGGCCGGTGTCCTCGTCGACGCTGACCTCGACCACCTGGGCGGCGTAGGAGAAACCCACGGTGCCGCCGATGGCGGCGCCCCGGTATTTCTTGCCGCCGTGCGATTCGGGCGGCGTGTCGTAATTGCCCTTGACGGTGATGGTGCCGACACCCTCGAGCGCGGCGGTCACCACCTCCTCGAAGCTCAGCCCCCGATCCTGGCTGGCGGCGCGGTAGATCTCGCCCAGCACCTCGATGTCCTCGGGTTTGGCGTCGAGCTTCCTGGCCGCGGCCTCGACCAGTTTGCGGCGCATGTTCTCGGCCGCCGCGATGGCGGCGTTGCCGACCATGAAGGTGACGCGCGAGGAATAGGAGCCGTTGTCCTTGGGCGTGACCTCGGAATCGGCGGCGACGATGCGCACGCGCGAAATATCGATGCCGAGGGTCTCGGCCACGCACTGCACCAGGACGGTGGACGAGCCCTGACCGATCTCGGCGGCGCCGGTCAGCACCACCAGCGAGCCGTCGAAATCGAGCTTGAGGTGGATGGTGGCGTGCGGCTCGCCGGTCCAGTTGACCGGCTTGGAGGCGCCCGAGACGTAGTGCGAGCAGGCCATGCCCAGCCCGCGCCCCTTGCCCAGCGTGCCCCGCCGCCGGTTCCAGCCGGAGGCACGCTCGACGATGTCGAGGCATTCGGGCAGGCCGTAGCTGTTCACCAGCAAATCGTTGAAGGTCTTGGTCGGCGCCGTCAGCAGGTTCGCCCTTCGCACGGCGAAGGGGTCGAGGCCGAGCTCGCGCGCCATGTCGTCGAGCAGCGATTCGAAGGCGAAGCGCGTGTTCACCGTGCCGTGTCCGCGCATGGCGCCGCAGGGCGGCGTATTGGTCAGCACGCGCAGGCCCTTGTAGCGGACGTTCTCGATGTCGTAGAGCGCGTACAGCATCGAGCCGGCGTAGAGGATGGTGACGGTGCCGTAGCTCGGATAGGCGCCGCCGCGCTGGATTGCCTCCAATTCGACGGCGGTGATCCTGCCGTCCTTCTTCAAGCCGATTTTCAGCTTGGTTTCGGTTTCGGGCCGGCCGCGGTGGGTGATGAAGGTTTCCTCGCGGGTGGTGATCATGCGCACCCGCCCGCCGGTCTTGCGCGCCAGCAGCGCGCACATGAGCTCGACGTTCAGCGCCTCGGTGCGGGCGCCGAAACCGCCGCCGACCTGCGGCTTGACCACGCGGATTTTCGATTTCGGCATGTCCAGGACCTTCGACAGCATCAGGTGGACGTAAAACGGCACCTGGGTCGAGCAATGGACGGTCAGCCGGCCGCGCTCGGCATCGTAATCGGCCAGGGCGGCGTGCATCTCCATCTGCGCCTGGCAGACCTCCGGGCAATGATAGCTGGCCTCGCGCACCAGATCGGCGTCCGCGAAGCCCTTGTCCACTTCGCCGAGGTCGAAATCGACCGCGCGTTCGATATTGCCGGGGCGCTTTTCGTGCAGCTCGACCGCGCCGTCGGCCATGGATTCGCGGGCGGTGAAGTAAGCGGGCAGCTCCCTGACTTCGAGCTTGATCAGCGAGATCGCCTTTTCCGCCGTGGCGTCGTCGACGGCGGCGATCGCGGCCACCGGCTCGCCCCGGTAACGGATGCGGTCCTTGGCCATGGGGTATTCGATGCGGGCGACCGGCAGCACGCCATGCGTGCCCATTTCGTCGGCGCCGGTGACGATGGCCTTGACGCCGGGCAGGGCGGCGGCGGCCGAGACGTCGAGCGAGACGATCTCGGCGTGGGCGTACGGGCTGCGGAACACGTGCGCGGCCAGGGCCGAGCCATCGAACAGATCGGCGGTGTATTTGGCGGCGCCCGAAACCTTTTCCGGGCCATCGACCATGGGCACGTAGTCGCCGATGTTGTGCACCGGTCCGGCCGGCGGCGAATCGGTCTTGACGATCTCGTTCATGCCGCTTTCCCTTCTTCGGCAAGCAGTATTGCGGCGTGGCGCACGGATTCGATGATTTTCACGTAGCCGGTGCAGCGGCAGATGTTGGAGCCCAGCGCCTCGCGGATTTCCGCCTCGTCCGGGTCGGGGTTGGCGCGCAACAGGCCCTCGGAGGCCATCACCAGCCCCGGCGTGCAATAGCCGCACTGGGCGCCG
>CBDVDY010000311.1:0-3635 GCA_965372875.1 uncultured Alphaproteobacteria bacterium
TCACGCCGACCACGATCGCGTCGAGGGGCTGGTAGGCGATCTCGTTCGCCAGCCGAGGGTATTCAATGGCGACGTAAGCGCAGACCAGGAAGCTCGCGACCGCGAGGACCGCGTCGTACCATTTGGGCGGGGTTTCGACTCCCCGCTTGGCGCCGAAGGTCAGGAAGGTGATCGGCAGCGCCACCGCCAGCATGCCGGCGATGAACTGCTCGTTGTAGAGCACCAGCCCAATCGTCCGATAGAAATCCACCGCCCAGGCGATCGAACCGAGCGCCAGCAGGATGGGCAGGAAGGAGATGAACCCGCGCCGAAATCCGTTATTATCCGGCGCGGGCTCCCCGGCCGTACTTTCGTTCACGCATCGAGCCCGTCTAGCCTATTTAGGCGGCCACTGGCCGGATTCGCGATAGAACTTGATGGCGCCCGGGTGATAGTCGATCCCCAGATCCTTCTTCGCCATGCGGCCCGGCTGGAACCCGTTGAATATGCCGTGCGAGGCAACCAGGCTCTTTTTGCCGCCATGCAGGGCCTTGGCCGCCTTGTAGGCGATTTCGTCCGGCAAATTGGCATGGGTCAGGATCATGTAGTCGAAGCCGATCATGGTGGTCGGCTTTTCGATATACGGCATGCGCTTGGACGGCTTGACCACCTTGAAGAAAGCGCCCGGCGCGATGCTCGCCAGCGTGGCCTGCTTGGCCGGGGAGTTGTTGAGCGACAGGAAACGGATACCCATCGAGGCGTTGGCCTTGCGCACCACCGCCGAGCCCGGCGCCAGGAACGAGCCCTTGACCCGGCGCGCCACCAGCTCGTCGGTGCCGCGGATGAAGTTCGGCACGGGCACTCCCTTGACGTCGGCGTAGCTCATGCCCTCGGCCGCGAAAGCGGCGCGGACCAGCACGTCGACGACTTTCTGGCTGGTGAAGTCGGACGGAAAGGGCTGGCCCTTGAAGTCGGTCAGGGCCTGGATTTTGGAGGTTTTCTCGACCATGAATCCAACATCGAAGGTCAGGAGACGGGTCAGCACACGCAAATTCTTGTGCGGTTTGCCCTCGAAGATCCCGGTACCGTTCCGCGCCATCACCGATTCGATGATGGTGGCGGTGGTCATCTCCAGCTTCCCCTGGCCGAGTTGAGGAATGAAGATGTTGGAGCCGCCGAAGCCGACGGCGCGGGTGTTGATGTCGGTTTTGTCGCTGATCACCTTGGCCACGGCCGCGGCGGTCGAGAACGCCAGCGAGCCCTGCGGCAGCGTGCCGATCGTGATCGTCTTGGCGTTGGCGCCGGCCGCGATCAGCCCGGCGGTAGCCAAAGTTGCGGCGAATGTCGCCGACTTGAAGAGTCCTCCCATCGCATTTCTCCTTGTCTGTCCGGAGTTGTTTGTCGCCGCATCATGCACGGTTTTACCGCGTAGGGTAAGCGTTTAACGCTGTTAGCATGGGCTTCGGACGCACTGCCGGCCGCCCCGGATGCTTGTGAGCGGCCCGGCGCCGTGTTAATCCGGTCGACAAAATAAGGGCAGTAGCGTGATGGGAGGCGCGAGCAAATGGGGCGGCGGACGATTCAGGTCGACAGCGTGGCCGAGGCGTATCTGACGCTGCTCGCGGACCGTGGCGTGGAGTACCTTTTCGGCAACGCCGGCACGGATTTCGCCTCGATCATCGAGGCCCTGTCGAAGGCGGCGCTGGAGGGCGGGCAAGCCCCGACCCCCGTGACCGTGCCGCACGAGAACCTCGCCGTCGCCATGGCGCACGGATATTACATGGTGAGCGGCCGCCCCCAGGCGGTGATGTTCCACGTCAATGTCGGAACCGCCAACGGCATTTGCGGGGTGATGAACGCCGCCCGCGAGAACGTGCCGATCCTGTTTACCTCGGGGCGGACGCCACTCAACGAGACCGACGTGCGCGGCGCCCGCAGCGTTTTCATCCATTGGGGCCAGGAGATGTTCGACCAGGCCGGCATGCTGCGCGAAATGGTCAAGTGGGACTATGAGTTGCGCGGCGCCGAGCAGCTCGAGACGGTGGTCGACCGCGCCATCAACATCGCCATGAGCGAGCCTCGCGGGCCGATCTATCTGAGCCTGCCGCGCGAAGTGCTGGCCGCGGTGCCCAACGGGCCCGCCGCCGGCGAATTCGGCTACGAATCCCCGTCCCGCCGCCAACCGGCCGCGCCGCCGGCGCCGGAGGCTTCGGCCGTGGCGCGGGCGGCCGAATGGCTGGCGGCGGCCGAAAAACCGCTGATCGTCACTTCCAGCGTCGGGCGGGACGAGGCGGCGGTGCGGGCGCTGGCGGATTTGGCCGACCGCTTCGCCCTGCCGGTCGTGTCCTACCGCCCGCGATACCTTTGCCTGCCGACCGATCATCCGATGCATGTGGGCTACGAATCGCGGCCGTTTCTGGCCGACGCCGACGCCGTTCTGGTGCTCGATTGCGACGTGCCGTGGATTCCCAGCCTGCACAATGTCAATCCCGGCGCCAAGATCATCCATGCCGGCGTCGACCCGCTGTTCGCCAACTATCCGGTTCGCGGATTCACCTGCGATCTGGCCATTACCGGCGCCGCGCGGCTGGTGTTGACCGCGCTGGATGGCGCGCTTTCCGAGCATGAAGACGGGATCGCCGGGCGCGTGGCCGAGCGCCGCGCCCGGATTGCCGATATCCGCGAAGGCCAGCGCGCCCAGTGGCGCCAGGCGCGCGAGGAGGCCGGCGGCGTCGATCCGCCCGGCGCGGCCTGGATCGCGCACTGCCTCAACCAGGCCAAGGGCAAGGACGACATCGTCGTATCAGAGACCCTGTTGCCGCTGGCGCATATGGATTTCACCGAGCCGGGCACCTATTTCGGTACCTCGCCGGCGGGCGGGCTCGGCTGGGGCCTGGGAGCGGCGCTGGGCGCCAAGCTGGCGGCCCCGGAACGGCGGGTTTTCTCGGTCGTGGGCGACGGCGCCTACATGTTCGGTGGGCCGACCCCGGCGCACTACGTCTCGGCGGCGATGGACCTGCCGGTGGTCACCGTGATCATCAACAACAGCATGTGGGGCGCGGTGCGAAAGGCGACGCTCGGCCTGCACCCCGACGGCGCGGCCGCGCGCATCAACCGCGCGCCCTTGACCTATTTCGAGCCCACGCCGGACTACGAGAAAATCGTCGGAGCCTCGGGCGGTTACGGCGAGAAAGTCGAGAACGCCGGCGATCTTCCGGCCGCGCTCGAGCGCGCGATCAGGGTGGTCGAGGAGGAGAAGCGCCAGGCGGTGCTCAACGTGGTCGCCTCCTACGACGATAGCCAGGCCCTGGCCGACGCGAAACGCTAGGCCGGCCGGCCGGCCGTCTCCCATTGGTCGCTCAACCCCTTGACAGGCATGCCGAATCTACGGTTTGCGCGGTCCGCTTCCTCGTGGGATAATTCCCGCCACGTTCGACCAAGAAGTTCAGCGAGTAACTTCGGCAATCAAAATATTTGGGAGGTAATCTTGCGTAAGACATTCAAGACTCTGGTGCTGGCGGCGGGCGCTGCTGTCATCGCCACGGCCGCGTCGCCGGCTGCGAAGGCCGCGACGGAACTGACCCTGGTCCATCCGTTTCCTGATTTCCTGGTTTACACCAAGCTGTGCAAGGAACTGGTCGGCAAGATCAACGCCG
>CBDVDY010000312.1:0-3631 GCA_965372875.1 uncultured Alphaproteobacteria bacterium
CACGGGAAACGTGGGGGCTTTAATTTTGCCCGATTCCAGCCGACAAGTCAGCTAGGGGACCATGGCACCACGCGCATTCCGGATTAATCGAATCTTAGGTTGCTGTGAGCATGTTTCCGAGGCTCGCTGGCGTTTCACCTCGTCGATCGGATTTCCGACGTCATGGCCAACCGTATTGGCAAACCCCGGACCCTGAAGGTCCTCCTGATCTCGGATGACGAGAAGGTGCGCGATCTCGTCCGCGATGCTGTGGGCGCCCGCGGCAAGTATGTTTATTCCTTGGACCAAACCAACCATGGCGAGGACGCCCGGCGTTTGGTCGGGCTCGGAGGACACGACGCGGTCGTATTCGATTTGCCCGAACACGGCAACGCCCTAAACGAGTTTCGCCAGACTCTCGATCGGCGCCGTGCCCGCACGCCGGTAATTGCCCTCGCCAGGCCGGCCGAAGCCGGGTCACGCGGCGATTTGCAAGCGGCCGGTGCGGCGGATGTACTTTTGAAGAGCGATTTGGTGGCCCCTTTGATTCACCGGGCAATCGAATACGCGGTCGAATTCGCCGAAATCGAAGAACGCGTGGCCGGTCTCGCGTTGTTCGACGACATGACCGGCTTGCCAAGCATGACACTATTCTGGGAATTTCTTTCCTACGCGGTCAAGCGCGCGCAGCGTCAAGACGAGCGTCTGGCCGTGATGGGCGTTTACGTCAACGGCCTGGGTGCGATCAACGAAAGTCGCGGCCACGAATTTGGCGACCGGATTCTGGTCCAGGTGGCCAATAACATTAAAAATGCGTTGCGGTCCTGCGACGCGGTCGCGAGGTTGGGCGGGACCAAGTTCGTCGCCCTGCTCGAGCCGTTGGGCGAGGACGAAAATATTCACATTGTCTCCGAACGCGTTGCCGAAGCCGTCGCCATGCCGATTGAAGTCGGTGGCGTACGCGTGAACCTCTCGGCGACCATCGGCGTCACTCTTTATCCGACGAGCGTCGCCAGTCCGTCGGCGCTGCTGCGCAACGCCACGACGGCGATGGACTACGCGATGGACCGGGGCGCCGGCAGCATCCACATCGTTTGACCTCCATGGGCCGGCCGCCGCCCGAAATTCAGGCGCGGTATCCCGCATAGCAATATTGTAATAGCGGAGCATTTGCGACAATCTTGCCGCCATGCGGCTTGCCGACATCAAGACTCCGGCCCTTGTACTCGACCGCGCGGCTCTCAGGCGCAACATCACGCGCATGAGCGAGCGCATGCGCCGCCTGGGCGTGGCTTTGCGGCCGCACATGAAAACGGCCAAGTCCGCGCGCGTGGCGGAACTCGCGACGGCCGGCAATTTTGGTGGCATCACCGTCTCCACGGTCGCGGAGGCCATCTACTTCGCCGTCCACGGATACTTCGATATCACGTACGGCGTCGGCATCGTCCCGTCCAAGCTCGACGGATTTGCACCGGCCCAGAACCGCGGCTGTAGGATCAACCTGCTGACCGACAGCGCCGAGATGGCGCGGGCCGTTGACGAACGGGCGCGCGCGCTGGGGCGGCGCTTTCAAATGTTCATCGAGATCGACAGCGGTCAGCACCGCGCCGGCGTCGGCCCCGGTTCGAAAGAGCTTCTCGATATCGGCCAGACCATTCAAGCCGCGCCGGCGCTCGACCTCGCCGGAGTGCTTACCCACGCTGGACATTCGTATCATTGCCGCACCGTCGCCGAGATAGAGGACGTGGCCGAGGATGAGCGTCGCGCGGCGGTCAAGGCCTGCGAACGGCTGCGCGCCGCAGGACTCCCCTGCCCCACGGTCAGCGCCGGCTCCACCCCCACCGCGATGCACGCGAGGTCCCTGGAAGGCATCACCGAAATGCGGCCCGGCGTGTACATGTTCCACGACCTCGACCAGTTCGGCCTCGGCTCATGCAAGATCGAGGATATGGCGCTCAGCGTGCTGGCATCGGTAATAGGACACGCGCCGGACCGCGATACGGTACTTATCGACGCCGGCGCGCTAGCCTTGTCGAAAGACACTCTTGCCGGCGAGTTTCTGCCCGACGCCGGTTACGGCTGGCTGTGCGAGACCAGCTCGCGGCGGCGTATCGGCAGTTTGCGCGTCGCCGCGGTGAACCAGGAACACGGTATCGTGGAGACCGGCGGCGAACCCGCGCCCTACGACGCCGTTCCCCTCGGCGCCCGGGTCCGCATCCTTCCCAACCATGCCTGCCTCACGGCCGCCGCCTACGATCGATATTACGTCGTCGACGGCGACAGCGATCGGCCGGACCAGGTGATCGAGGAGTGGGACAAGGTCGGCGGTTGGTGAGGCAGCTCTCTCGGCCGTTGTGCTCGCCTCTCACCCCCATGCCCAAAAATCGGTGCCCTCGGCCAGCATATTGCGGGCCAGCACCATCTTGTGCACCTCCGAGGCGCCGTCGACAAGCCGCGCCTGGCGGGCGTAGCGGTACATCCACTCGAGCGGTGTGTCCTTGGAATACCCCTTCGCCCCCATGAGCTGAATCGCGGTGTCCACCGCCTTGTGCAGGACGTCGGCGACGGCGATCTTGGCCATCGATACTTCCTTGCGCGCGAAATCGCCCTGCTCGAGCCGCCACGCCGCGTGCATGGTCAAAAGCCGGCCGATCTGGATCTCCATCGCCGCCTCGCCCAGCATCCACTGCACGCCTTCGTGCTCGGCCAGCGTCGCGCCGAAGCTTTCCCGTTCGCGCGCATAGTCCGAACAGATCTCGATCGCCCGCTTGGCCATGCCCAGCCAGCGCATGCAATGGGTGAGACGGGCCGTGCCGAGCCGGATCTGGGTCGCCTTGAGCCCCGCGCCCACCTCCATCAGCCGGTCCTCGTCCGGAACTTCCAGCCCGTCGAAGCGCAGTTCGCAATGGCCGCCGTGCTCCTCGGGTCCCATGATCGGGATGCGGCGGACGATCTCCCAGCCGGGCTGGTCGGCATGGAACAGGAAAGCCGTCAGCCCTTTTCGGGAATCGTCCGAAGTGCGCGCAATGACAATGAAATGCTTTGCCACGGCCGCCCCGGTGATGAACCATTTATGGCCATGGATCACCCACTTGCCGCCGCGCTTTTCGGCCCGGGTCAGCATCGCCGACGGGTCCGAGCCCGAGCCGGGCATGGGCTCGGTCATGACGAACGAGGAGCGCGCCTCGCCGTCGATGATGGGTTGCAGCCAGCGGTCCTTCTGGGCCTCGGTGCCGACGCGCTCGAGCAGGATCATGTTGCCGTCGTCGGGCGGCTGGCTGTTGAAGGTCACGGGGCCGAAGATCGAGCGGCCCATCTCCTCGTAGCACGCCGCCATGCCGGTAATCGACAGCCCGCCGCCGCCGCGATCTTTCGGCATTTGTAATGACCATAGGCCCTGGCTCTTGGCCTTGGCGCGCAGCGGCGCCAGCGCCTGCTCGGCGATGTTCTCGTGGTGGTCGTAAGCTTCCGGGTCCGATTCCAGAGGGATCAGATTCTCGGCGACAAACTCGCGGATACGGCCGCGCGTCTCATCGATCTCCGGCGGCAGTGTGAAATCCATAGGGTGCGGTCCTCCCGGACTGATTGATTGCTTAAACCGAGGCGACGGAGTGGCCGCCGTCAATGGTGATGACGCTGCCGGTCATGAAGG
>CBDVDY010000313.1:0-3628 GCA_965372875.1 uncultured Alphaproteobacteria bacterium
CTGTCGAAGCATGAGCCTGTCGAAGCATGAGCCTGTCGAAGCATGAGCTTGTCGAGGCCGCGGGGCCGCCTCAGCCCGCGAGGCGGGCCACCTTGTCCCGGCGCCTGCGTTTGCGTGATTTTTTGCTGGACCCGGAGCCCGGCTTGGCCGCGTCCTCGCGCCGGTCGGCGAGCCATGGCCGGGCGATCGCCGGACGGCCGAAATAGTACCCTTGCAGGCAGTTGACGCCGAGGCGCGTAAGTATTTCGGCGTCCTCGGCGGTCTCCACGCACTCGGCCACGGTTTGCAGGTTGAAGCCCTGGGCGAGCCCCAGAAGGGTCTTGATGAAGAGCTGGTTGTCGAGGTTTTGCGCCACGTCGACGACGAAGGAGCCGTCGATCTTGACCACATCGACCTCGAGCGCCTTCAAATGCCGGAACGAGGAGTAACCGGCGCCGAAATCGTCGAGCGCCACGCGGCAGCCGAGGTCGCGCGCGGTCGAGACGAAGACGGCGGATTCGTCGATGTCCTGAAGCGCCACGGTCTCGGTGATTTCGATGGTCATGCGCTCGGCGATGTTGTGGTCGCTGCGCACCAGCGCCGCCAGCAGCCTGAGCCACGAGCGGTCGGACGCGGTCAGGCCCGAGACGTTGATCGCCAGCTTCACCTCGGGGTTCTCGATCAATTCCTTGACCGCGCGCTCCAGCACGTAGTGGTCGACCTGGCGCACCAGGCCGAGCTGCTCGATGATCGGCATGAACGTGCCGGCGACCCGAATCTCGCCGTCGTCGCCGGTCATCCGCAGCAGGCACTCGTAATGCAACACTTCGTGGGTGTCGGCGGCGACGATCGGCTGATAGGCGAAGACCAGCCGGTTGCCGATGAGCGCGTCCTGGACCTGCTCGGCGATGGTGACGTCCTGACGGCGGTGCTTGCGGTCGGCGTCGGTCGATCGATAGCGCGCGAACGATTCGCCGCTGGCCTGGCGCGCCTCCTGCAGCGCGACTTCGCCCTTGGCCATCACGTCGTGGGCGGTGCGGGCGCCCTCCGGGAACAGTACGCTGCCGATGGTGACCATGACGTGGACGCGGCCTTGCGGCGTATCGACCGGCTGCCGGCGGATGCTGTCGAAGATCTTATCCGCGATCGAGGTAATATCGTCCTCGGGGCAGGTCGCGGCGACCACGCCGAAACTTTGCCCGCCGATGCGGCCGACGATGTCGCTGGTGCGCATGTGCCGGTCGAGACGCTGGCCGACCGCGAGCACGACGGCGTCCGCGGTCTCATAGCCGAACGCTTCGCTGATCATGGTGAGGTTGTCGATGCAGATCGCGAAATAGGCGCCGCTGGCGGCATAGCGCTGGGAGTACGAGATCGCCTGGTCGAGCGCCTCGCGCAGCCGCGTGCGGTTGTAGTGACCGGTCAGGTCGTCGTAATTGGCCTGGTATTCGAGGCGCGCCTCGTTCTGCTTGCGGGCGGTGACGATGCGGAGCGCGCCGGCCATGCGGGCGGGCTTGCCGTCGGCCGACAGCTCGACCGAGCCGCGCTCGTGCACCCAGCAGAATTCGCCGCCGTCGTTGCGGACGCGGTACTCGCAGTCGAAGGGCTCGCCATTCTCGACGTGGCGCGTGAACACGCGGCGGCGCAGCAACAGATCGTCCGGGTTGATCTGTTCCTGAAACTGGCTGCCCGTGGCGATGTGGGCCGACGATTTAGGGCCGAAAATACTGTTCAGCGGGCCCGACCAGGTGATCTTGTCGGAGGTCAGATTCCACTCGTAGACGATGTCGCCGGCGGCCGCCACGGCAGTGCGGAGGAGCGCGAGCTCAGCCTTCTCACTGGGATTCCTGAGGTGCGTCCTGCGCACGAATACCTCCTACCTGAAGGATGCCGCCATACTTTGGCCGCCATAGTCTAAGAGTACGGTGCGAATTATTAATATTCGTTAAATGCTGGACAAATCCGGGGGTCGGCCGAAATATCCTAACCCACTGATAAATATGAAATTATCCGTGTTTCAGGCGGCTTCCCGGATGGCCGCGCCGAGAATTTCATACATACGATCAACCTGCTCCTTTTGAATAGTAAGGGGCGGCGAAAGCGCAATGATATCCCCGGTTGTACGGATCAACAGGCCGTTCTCGTAACATTTGAGGAAAACGTCGTAGGCGCGGGCCGCCGGCTCGCCAGGGATGGGGGCCAGTTCGACCCCGGCCACCAGCCCCAGATTGCGGATGTCGATCACGTTCGGCAGGCCCTTGAGCGAATGCACCGCATCCTCCCAATAGGGGGCGAGTTCGGCCGCCCGCTCGAACAGCCCTTCGTCGCGATAGACCTCGAGGGTCGCCAGCGCCGCGGCGCAGGCCAGCGGATGCCCGGAATAGGTGTATCCGTGGAACAGCTCGATGGTGTTCTCGGGGCCCTGCATGAAGGCGTCGTATATGTGCTTGCGCACGAAGGTCGCGCCCATCGGCACGGTGCCGTTGGTGATCCCCTTGGCCGTGGTCATGATGTCCGGGACGACGCCGAAATACTCGGCGGCGAAGCCCGCGCCGAGGCGCCCGAATCCGGTGATGACCTCGTCGAAAATCAGCAGAATCCCGTGCTTGTCGCAGATCTCCCGCAGCCGCCGGAGATAGCCCTTGGGCGGAATCAGCACGCCCGCCGAGCCGGCCATGGGCTCGACGATCACCGCCGCGATGGTCGAGGAATCGTGCAGCGCCACGATGTTTTCCAACTCGTCGGCGAGCTCCGCCCCCCAGTCCGGCTCGCCGCGCGAAAACGCGTTCTTCTCCAGGTTGTGGGTGTGCGGCAGATGATCGACGCCGTTCAGCAGGCCGCCGAAGAATTTGCGGTTGTTGACGATGCCGCCCACGGAGATGCCGCCAAATCCGACCCCGTGATAGCCCTTCTCCCGGCCAATCAGGCGCTGGCGGGCGCCCTGGCCCGAGACGCGGTGGTAGGCGATGGCGATCTTGAGCGCCGTATCCACCGCCTCGGAGCCCGAATTGGCGAAAAATACGTGATCGAGGTCGCCCGGCATCATCGCCACCAGCCGCGCCGCCAATTCGAAGGCGCCGGGATGGCTCATCTGGAAGGCGGTGGCGTAGTCCATGCGCGCGACCTGGGCCTGCACCGCCTCGACGATGGGCTGGCGGCAGTGACCGGCGTTGACGCACCACAGGCCCGCCGTGCCGTCCAGCACCTTGCGGCCGTCGCTGGTGGTGTAATGCATGTCCTTGGCCTCCACCAAAAGGCGCGGATTGGCCTTGAACTGGCGGTTCGGCGTGAACGGAATCCAATACGGCTCAAGGGTGTTGGCGGCGATCCCGGTAAAGGCCGCGGATGTCTCGCTCGGCATGCGGATTCTCCCTGTTTCAGGCGCTGGAAAGGTCCAGTATGTGTAAACAACCTAGCACGCCGGCCGATTGCGGCAAATCGGGACCGGTGGCCCGGACTCATTCGTTAACTTTTTGAATTCATTAACCATATCGAAAAAAAATGCCGCCTTGGCGGCGCCGATTCATGGAGTTTATCTAAAATTTGAGGTATATTTTAATTAACAATCGACGGCCAGGCAGCAGGAACGACCCGACTTGATCTCACCCGTCACCATCTATGTGCCGGTCCCGGCCGGCGTTGCCAACCG
>CBDVDY010000314.1:0-3617 GCA_965372875.1 uncultured Alphaproteobacteria bacterium
GAGCGGCACCCGGCAAGCCCCGGCGCCGGTTCTTCCATTTTGCCGAATCGGCCCCGGATCGGCGCCAAAATCGGCCCCAAAATCCGCCGATGAATCATTTGTGGTATTTTTGCCGGGTTTGACTCTTTTGTTGCATACGCGTCCAACCCGACCTAAACTTTTTGGCCCCGGGGATTTTGCGGGGATTTGGCGAGGGTGTGGTTCCGGACCCGCGGCGCAACGCGGGCCGGGCGGGAGCATCGGGGAAGGGGCCGGTATGGACGAGGCCGGGATCGCGGATACGGGCGCCGGCGAAGCGGAGACGGCGGCGTTTGGGCTCGACTTTGCCGCCGTCAAGGCGCGGCTGGAGCAGGCGTTTCCGGGTCTCAGCCCGCAACTTCGCCAGGCCGCGCGCTTCGTGCTCGACCGGCCCGACGACGTGGCGCTGCATTCCATGCGCCAGCTTGCCTCGATCGCCGGGGTGCATCCCTCGACCATGGTGCGGCTGGCGCGGGCCATGGATTTTCCAGGCTACGTGAATTTCCGCGAGCCGTTTCGCCAGCGCCTGCGCGGCGACGGCGCGGGCTACGTGGACCGGGCGCGGCATCTGCAGGCGCGCGGCCGCGACGCCGACGCGGCGGCGCTGATCGGCGATATGCTCGCCGCCGACCTCGGCAATCTGCGGCAGAGCTTCGCCGATATCGGCGTCGATCTGCTGAGCGAATGCGTGGCCGGACTGGCCGCGGCGCGGCGGGTCTATGTCGTCGGGCTCAGGAGCTGCTATCCCGCCGCCTTCTTCTTTCATTACGGCTGGCGCATGTTCGAGGGCAAGACGGTGCTGCTCGACGGGCGCGGCGGCACCTTCGCCGACGAGCTGCGCGCGATCGGCGAGGGCGACGCCATGCTGGCGATCAGCTTCAGGCCCTATACGCGCGAGGTGGTGCGGGCCGTTTCCCACGCCAAGGACCGCGGCGCGCGCATCCTCGCCATCACCGACAGCACCGTCTCGCCGCTGGCCCGGCGCGCCGACTGGCCGCTCATCGTCTCGACCGACAGCCCGTCCTTCTTCCATTCCGTGGTTCCGGCGCTGGCCGTGGTGCAGGCGCTGATCGCCCTTCTGGCCGCGCGCGGCGGCGGCGCGGCGCTGGATTCGCTGGCCGAAAGCGTGGACCAGCTCGACAGTTTCCGCGCCTACTGGGACGCGCCGCGCGGCGGGAGTCCCCGGCCATGAGCGCCCTGCCCACGGGTCACGTTTTCCACCGTTATCCGGCGGACCACCTGCCGACGGCGGCCGGCGGCGAGGGAATCTACCTGATCGATACGGTTGGCAAGCGCTATCTCGACGCCTCGGGCGGCGCCGCCGTGTCCTGCCTCGGCCACGGCCACAAGGCGGTGATCGCGGCGATTCACGAGCAGGCCGACCGCCTCGCCTACGCCCATACCAGGTTCTTCACCAACGCGCCGATGGAGGCGCTGGCCGATTCTCTGGCGGCCGACGCGCCGGGCGAGCTCGACCGCGTGTACTTCACCTCCGGCGGGTCCGAGGGCGTCGACACCGCGCTCAAGATGGCGCGGCAATATTTCGTCGAGATCGGCCAGCCGGCGCGGCGCTATATCGTCGCCCGGCGGCAGAGCTTTCACGGCAACACGCTGGGCGCGTTTTCGGCCGGCGGCAATCAGTGGCGCCGCGCCCCGTTCGAGCCGCTGCTGCTGGAAACCGTGCGGCACATCGCGCCCTGCTACCCCTACCGCGAGCAGCGCGAGGACGAAAGCGACGAGGAATACGGCAGCCGCGCCGCCCATGCGCTGGAACGGGAGATCACAGCACTCGGCGCGGAAAACGTCGCCGCCTTTATCGCCGAGCCGGTGGTTGGTGCTACCCTGGGCGCGGTGCCGCCGGCGCCCGGCTATTTCCGCCGTATCCGCGAGATTTGCGACGCGCACGGCGTGCTCCTGATCCTCGACGAGGTGATGTGCGGCATGGGCCGCACCGGCACGCTTTTCGCCTGCGAGCAGGACGGCGTGGTGCCCGACATGGTCGTCGTCGCCAAGGGGCTTGCCGGCGGCTACCAGCCGATCGGCGCGGTGATCGCCCAGCGCCGCATCTTCGAGGCGTTTCTCGACGGCTCCGGCTTCTTCCAGCACGGCCACACCTATATGGGCCACGCCGTTGCCTGCGCCGCCGCGCTCGCCGTGCAACGGACGATCCGCGAGGAGAACCTGTTGGCCAACGTGCGCCGCCAGGGCGACGCGCTCGACGAACGGCTGCGCGCCCGTTTCGGCAACCACCATCACGTCGGCGACATCCGCGGCCGCGGCTTGATGCGCGCCCTCGAACTGGTCGCCGACCGCGCCAGCAAGGCGCCGTTCCCGCCGGAGATCAAGCTTGCCTCGGCGGTGCGGCGCGAGGCCATGGCGCGCGGCTTGATCTGCTATCCCATGGGCGGCGTGATCGACGGCAAATCGGGCGACCAGGTGATGCTGGCGCCGCCCTTCATCGTCTCGGCGCAAGAGATCGACCTGATCGTCGACCGGCTGGGCGAGGCGGTCGATTCGGCGATCCATGGGGCGATCCAAGGGGTGTCCGCATGATTGCCGCGCCTGTCCTTCCCCTGTCCCAGAACCCGGCATTGACGCGGGCGGCCGTGCCCAGTCATAGTTTTGCCATGCGCTTTGGGGGTGTGGTGTGGGTTGAAGGCATGCCAAAAATCGACGACGGCATCGGCACAATTGTTTTCGATGCAAACACAACCGACATCAATCGAATTTCGACGGCTTCCCGCATTGGGGGCGTCGAACCGCCGGGCATCCATGGGCGGGACGCCCGCCCGGCGCCCGGAGGGAGCGGGGGTGGCGCGGGACGCGCCGCCGCGTCTCCAAACATTGACGAGTAAGTGACTGACAAGGAGGTAGTGACGTCATGAGGAAGATCGCGATTTTGACAATGACGCTCGCGGTGGCCGCGTTCATCGCCGCCACCATGAGCATGAGCGGCGATGCCGCGGCCCAGGGCAAGCGCCGCTTCATCGCCATCGGCACCGGCGGGCCCACCGGCGTGTATTTCGCCACCGGCAACGCCATCTGCCGGCTGATCCACAAGGAGGCCGCCGAGGGCCGTAAGAAGGGCCGCAAGCATGGTATCCGCTGTTCGGCCCCGTCGACCGGCGGCTCGACCTACAACATCGGCCAGATCGCCGAAGGCGAGCTCGATTTCGGCGTGGCCCAGTCGGATTGGCAGTACCACGCCTATAATTGCTCGAGCCCGAAGGCGCCGTGCTACAAGAAACTGCGGGCCGTGTTCTCGGTGCATCCCGAGCCCTTCCACATCATCGTCGGCAGGGAATCGGGCATCAAAAGCTGGGGCGACCTCAAGGGCAAGCGGGTCAACATCGGTAACCCGGGCTCCGGCCAGCGCGGCACCATGGAGGTGCTGATGGCCGCCCACGGCACCAAGGCCGGCGATTTCGCCCAGGCCACCGAGCTGACCTCGACCGAGCAGTCGAAGGCATTGTGCGACGGCAAGATCGACGCCTACGGCTATACCGTCGGCGTGCCGAATGCCGGCGTCTCCGTGGCCACCGACGGCTGCGACGCGCGCATCATCAACCTCGCCAGCGGCGTCGAGAAGAAGCTGGTGA
>CBDVDY010000315.1:0-3595 GCA_965372875.1 uncultured Alphaproteobacteria bacterium
CGGGGACACCGGATAGGCGATCTCAGTGGTTCAATATGAACGAAACATGCTCTAGCCGCCGAAGAATTCGATCTGCCAGCGCATGTCTTCCTCCCTGAGCGGATAATCGAAACCGTCGCGGGCGTACAACGCCGCTTTCGGTAAAATTCCGGCGTGCCGCATTTGCAGTTCGACGGCAAAGCGCATGCCGAGGCCGGCCTTCCAGGCCAGCGCCGTCACCGCCTTGGCGCTCTCGGAGCTTACGATTTCGCGCACCACATCGATGGGTACGCCGGCCAGGACCGCCAGCGCGGCATTGACGAAACGCCGGTCGCCGGAGGAGACGGCGGCGGCAACAGCGTCCTCGTCGAGCTCGCCGAGCTCGTGCAGACGGCGGGCCCGGTCGATGGGGCGTTCCTCGGACCCAGGCCCTTCGTCCTCGGGCGGTTCGCGCGTGACCGCCTTGCCGGGAGAAGTTTCGGGCGCGCAATCGTCGAGGCGGCGGCGCACCGCCTGTTCCACCGCCCGCGCGGTCGCCGGATCCAGATCCTCGCGCGCCCGCAGCACCTGCAAAAGCGCCTCGGCGACAAAGCCGGCCACGCGCCGGGCCGCCGAGGGCGAGAGCTTGGGCCGGCGGGCCAGGGGCGCGTGCCAGCTTTCGATGTCGGGTGCGCGGTCGATGATGCTGTCCAGGGCTTCTTCGCGTATCTGGGCGCTCGGGTTGGCCAGTAGCGCGGCAATCGCCTCGCGGTCGTCGCCGTGGGCGATGATTTCGGCCACCGCCTCGCCGACGGTGGCGCGCCGGGCGATGGCCGAGAGCGCGCCGTCGGCCGGTCCGCCGTGGATGATTTCCAGAAGATCGGCGTCGCTCAGAAGTTCCGACCGCTCGAGCACGGGGGCGGCAACCTCGAGCACTACGTCACTGGCCAGACGCCTGACGATACGGGTGATTTCCGGTGGCGGCGCCCCGGTTACCTCGGCCAGCGCCTCGGCCAAAATCATACGGATGCGCGGCAACTCGTCGCGGGCGAGAATCTCGATAACCTCGAGCGTGAGGTCGAGCAGACGTTCCCGCGCCGCCTCGGTCAGGCCCGGTACCAGGAGGGCTATTTTCCCGGCCAGCCCGCAGCGCACGTCCTCGTCGGCGTCGCGGGCCAGCAGCAGATCGGCCTGGGCTGGCGTGCTGGCGTTTTCGGCAATGGCGCGGCGGACTTCCGGCTCCGGATCCTCCGCCAGGAAATAAAGGATCTCGAGGGGCGCGTCCTTGCGCGCGGCCAGATTGCGGCGCGCCTTCTTGCTGCCGTCGCTGGCGATCGCCTTGGCCTTTTGGTAGGCGCGATCGCCCCGCTTGCCAGCGAGGGCGCCAGCGAAAACGCGGGTCTTCATCTCGTTCACGCCACCGCCTCCGGTGCCCGCGCGGCGATATGGTAGCCGCCCTTGCCGCCGTGCTTCGCCCGGTACATGGCAAGGTCCGCGCGGCCGATCAATTGTTCGAGATTTAGGTTCATGCCCGGAAGATAGGGGGCTATGCCAAGCGACAGGCCGAGCGGCCGCCTCTCGTCGGCGCCATAGGATTTGGCCAGGGTCGCGGTCTGGGCCAGAAGCTCATTGGCCTTGTTGACCGCGCCCGCCTCGTCGGCGCCGTCGAGCCAAAGCGCGAACTCGTCGCCGCCCAGCCGCGCCACCAGATCGCCCGAGCGCGCGTTGTCCATCAGCATCCCGGCGATTGCGCGAAGCGCCTCGTCGCCCTTCGGATGACCGAGCCGGTCGTTGACCAGCTTGAAATTGTCCAAATCGACATAGACCAGCGCTCCGGCCCGCTGGCGGCGCTCGGCCAGCTCGAGGCGCCCCGCGACCTCCTCGAAAAACGCCCGGCGATTCAGCAGGCCGGTGAGCGCGTCGGTGCGGGAAAGGCGCCTGAGCGATTCGTGGTGCGCGACCTGCTCGATGGCGATGGCGACCTGATCGGCGGCGTTGACGATGACCTCGCGTTCCTCGTCGCTCCAATGCGGCGCGGTCCGTGCCCTGAACAGGCACAGCGCCCCCGTCACCGCGCGGCGGTAGCGGGTGGCGACGACGGAGGCGCGCCAGTTCCCGTCGTTTTTTTCGACCGGCGAGTCGCCGCCGCCGAGGCGGGCCAGGATCGGCGCGACCATATCGGGTGCTACCGCGGCGCCGTACTCGGCCACGGGCACGTGGCGCGGTACGCCGGTGAAACGGTAAATCTGGCAGGCATCGGCCGACAGCGCCTTGGCCACCGCCTTGGCCGCGGCGTCGAGCATGCTCCCGGGATCGACCTCGTCGCGGATGGCGTGCAGGATATAGGCGTGCAGGCGCTCGCGGTTGCGCGCGCCGGCCAGCGCCGCGTCGCGCTCGCGGTCCAAAGTGACGTCGCGGCAGACGCCGCGCGCGCCGGACCAGAAACCGTTCTCGTCATGCAGCGGCGCGCAGGTCGCTTCCAGACAGGCCGTGCCGCCGCCGGCGCGGCGGAACCAGACCTGCACCCGGTCGCGCGGCGAGCGCGCCTCGAACGGCGAGGCGCCCGGCTCGTCGGGCGAGGCGACCAGGAACGATTCGGCCTTGCGGCCCACCAACTCCTCCGCCGTATAGCCGAGCGCGCCGCGCGGCGAGACGAAGACGAAGGCGCCGTTGGCCCCGGTCTCCCAGGCGAAGTCGCTGGAGATTTCCACCAGATCCTTGTAGCGCTGGCGCGATTCGGCGAGCACCGAGCGCAGGTTGCGCTCCAGCGTGGTCTCGTGGCAGAGCAGGTGGGACTCGCCGTCGCTGGAGGGCAGGAAGGTCAATTCGATGACACGGTCGCCGTCGCCGCCCGCGATGGTGACGGACTCGAAGGTCAACCGGCGCTCGCCGCGAAGCCGTTGAAGCGCGGCGGCGAGTTCGGGCGCGCCACCGTTTTCGACGGCAGCCATCAGATCGGCCGCCGTCTCGTTGAGCGCGCGCACGGCGCCATCGGCGGCAAGGCCGAGCACCGCGTCCGGCGAACGCTTGCGCCCGCCCGCCACGGACCGCCCGCCCACCGGGGCTTCCGATTGGCCGTCCGACCGGCCATCCCTTGGGCCGTCCTCGGCGCGCCGCTTGGTCATCGCATGCTGGCTCCCGGTCGCGGGACTACGGTACTGGGGCGTCCCCACCGCCAGCATAGGAAGACGCCATTAATGTCCGCTTAACCCGATCCCGGACGGGCGCGGCGCTCCACACCCAAAACCCACGGAATCCGGGTGCGTTAATGGTGTCAGGGATTGCCGAGGTAGAGCGGCGGGGCGATGAAATCGTGGCGCAAGTAGGCTACTCGCCAAACGGCTCGGTGCCATACGCTACATTCGTCCACGAATTGGACAACGCACAGCCGCCGCCGACACAGCGGAAATTTCTACAAGCCGCCGCGCGGGATTTGGCCCGTGATATTGAGGCGGAATTGACGTGGGCGCTCAAGGCGGCGCTGAAGTGACGTTTGACGCAGACCTCCATGACGCCGCTTTGGGTGTCCGGATTGCACCTGAAAACGGACATCGCGGCCGACACCCTCAATATCCGCTTATAGCCGAGAACGGACTTTCAAGGTGCACATGAAACGGCAAAAATTCTGGAAACTCCG
>CBDVDY010000316.1:0-3578 GCA_965372875.1 uncultured Alphaproteobacteria bacterium
CCGCCGAATTCGTGTTAAATTGGTGCGAGGCAAACCAGCGCCGGAGGCCGCCATGCTCGAACTGCCGTCGCGCCCGGGACCCAGGCCCCGAACCACGCCGCACGCGCCCCACACCCAGCTCGACCAGAATCCGCCAAGCGATATCTACGCACTCCTGAAGGACCGGGCGTTCGATTTTCCGGAGGTCGAGCGTCGGCCGAGCATCATCTCGGTGCCGGGAGCCGAGGCGCTCTGGTACGTTGGCGAAGAAGGTTCCCGTTGCGAGGAAGCCTTCATGATCGGCAACGAATTCGCCCACGTGCACCCGCCGCACGATGGCAGCCTGCATCTGATGCTGCCGCGCGAGGACGTGCGCGAGCTCTTGGACAAGAATTGGGGCGAGATGCATCCGATGGCGCTGTTGGGCCACATTCCGCCGACCGCGGTGATGGTGTTCGGGCCGCGCGACGCCGGGGAGGTGGAGCTGGTGCTGGGCATCGTCGGCGCCAGCCACGCGTTCGCGGCCGGAGGCGGCGCATGAATTCGGGAGCAAGGCAATTGCCGATTCGCGTCAAGGCGATCGATCACCTCGTGCTCAGGGTCAAGGACGTCGACCGCGCCATACGTTTCTACACCGAGGTGCTGGGCTGCGGCGTGGAGTGGCGGCGCGACGATATCGGCCTCACCCACCTGCGCGCCGGCGCCTCGCAGATCGATTTGATCGACATCGCCAGCGAGGTCGGCAGGAAGGGCGGCGCGGCGGCCGGCAAAAAGAAGCGCAATGTCGATCATTTCTGCCTCAACATGGAAAGCTTCGACGAGGCGGCGATCCGCGCGCATCTGCGCGAGCACGGCGTCGAGGCGGCCGAGGTGGCACGGCGTTTCGGGGCCGAGGGCACCGGCCCGTCGATCTACATTCACGACCCCGAAGGCAACATGGTCGAGCTCAAGGGCCCGCCCGAGGCCGAGCCCGACGAGCCCGGAAAATAGGTGCCCCCGGAGGGCCGTTATTTCCCTCCGGGGGCGCCGCCGGTCCGCCAGTTGCGTTGAGGAGCGAATTGGCAACCTAATTCCGGACCAGGCGGCCGTCCGGCGCGCCACACCGCCACGATTTGACGCGCGCTCTCCTCCCGTTCCGCCGCCGACCGCCGCTCAGGCGGTGGGCACGCACGACTCCCGCCAATCAGGCGGCGGGTTCGCGTGGCTCCCGCCCCGGCATCCGGCTCTTCCGGTTCTCCGGCACCTGTCCGGCAAGGGCTTGCCGAAGGGAATGTTCGAGGCCGCGCTGCTTCGCCTGCTTCATGAAAACCGGGCAATGATTGGAGCAGACGAAGCGTCCCTGGATGCGGCCCCGCTCGTCCTCGCCGGTGGCCTCGAAGGTGAACAGATCCTGGAGCAGAACGGTATCGCCATTCATTCCGGTGACTTCGGTGATATGCGTCACCCGCCGGCTGCCGTCGGCCATCCGGCTGACGTGTACGATCAGGTCGATGGCCGTGGCGATCTGCGTCCTGATCGCCCCGATCGGCAAGTTGAGCCCGGCCATGGCGACCAGATTTTCCAGCCGCACCAGGGCGTCGCGCGGATTGTTGGCGTGCACGGTGCCCAGCGAGCCGTCGTGGCCGGTGTTCATCGCCTGCAGCATGTCGATGACCTCGTCGCCGCGGACCTCGCCGAGAATGATCCGGTCCGGCCGCATGCGGAGCGCGTTGCGCAGCAGGTCGCGCATGGTGATCCGGCCCGCCCCCTCGAGGTTCGCCGGGCGCGATTCGAGGGGTGCGACGTGCGGCTGCAGCAGTTGCAGCTCGGCCGCGTCCTCGATCGTGATGATGCGCTCGCCGATGTCGATCATCTCCGAGATCGCGTTGAGCAGCGTCGTCTTGCCGGTCCCGGTGCCGCCCGAGACCAGGATGTTGACGCGCGAACGGCAGGCGACGCGCAGGATCGACGCCATGTCCATCGACATGCTGCCCTGCTCGGCCAAGTCCTTGAGCGTGAATTTGCCGCGGGCGAACTTGCGGATCGAGATCGACGGCCCGCGCAGCGCCAGCGGCGGAATGATGACGTTGACCCGGCTGCCGTCCTCGAGCCGCGCGTCGACCATGGGCGAGAACTCGTCGATGCGCCGGCCGACCCGGCTGACGATCCTGAGCGCCACGTTCATCACGTGCCGGTCGTCGTGGAAGGCGATGTCGGTGAGTTCGAGCTTGCCATGGCGTTCGACGAAAACCTGCCGCGGACCGTTGACCAATATGTCGGTTATCGCGTCGTCGGCCAGCAGCGGCTCGAGCGGGCCGAGCCCCACCATGTCGTCGATCAACCGGTCGACCAGCTGCTTCAGCTCGGCGCCGTTCAGCGCGAGACCAAGCTCACCCACGATCTCGCCGGTGAGCTCCATGATGTGCCAGGCCAAATCCTCGATCGGCATCTCCGCGGCCTTCGCGAGATCGAGCCGGTCCATGAGCTCCGGCTGGACCACGGCCTTGGCGCCGCGCACGGCGCACGGCGGCGTTCCGCGTCCCCGCGGCATCGGCAGAACCTTGGACGCATCGGGCGCCGAATTGACGTTGGCGGGCGCGGGCGCCGCCTTGGCCACGGCCGGCCGCCTGTCACCGAACGGCAGGCGGGTTACCGTGGCCGTCCTCGGCGGGTCGGCACCTCGCTCGGCGCCGTCGCCAGTATTGGCGCGGGCTGGGGCCCGGCCAAAGCCAACTGCGGAGAGATGGTTGGTGTGGCGGTGCGACATGACTGAACCTTCCCTTGTACGGGCCGGATTTCCGGCCGTTCCCTCGGTCTTCGTCTAACGGCGGCGCGGCCGCGCGGCGCTCCCGACCCGGGCGAGCCCGGTGGCAAACAGGCGATACGTCCAGAGCAAGAGGAGGACCGCGAATACGGTGGCGTCGAAACCGGGTGCGTAAACGTTCATTAATAAATATTAAGTTGTTAACGTTAGATGCTATGCCGACATTAATAGATTTTTAATATATGCGAAAGGAATTGTCAACCCAATTGTACACATCATTTTAATAAAGATTAAGATTTATTTAACTTAAACTTTATCTATTCAGTATTTTTCTCTTTTAATTCCTCGGTCTTTCCGTCATTATTGCGCCTCATCTTAATAAATGTGAATTTTTGCTCGATCGTCATATCGGGCGATACTCCGCCACCCGGCGGCCTCGAGCTTCCGCTTGACGCCGCCCCGCCCGGCCTCTAAACGAATCGCCGGGAAACCCTATTAAGCCAGGGAAATCGCATGCTGGGACGCCTGATTGCCGCGGCCCTGCTGACCTTTGCCGGCATTGCGCCGGCGCCGGCGGCGGAAATCGTGGTCAGGATCGAGGGGCTGCGCTCGCGCCAGGGCGTGGTGCGCCTTGGCCTCTACGACAAGGACGCGGCGTTTCCCAAGAAGAACGGCCAGATCAAGAAAGGCGCGGTGCGGCTCGGCGACGGCCCGGCGCGCTACGTCTTCGCCGAGTTGGCGCCCGGAACCTACGCGATCTCCCTCTATCACGATGAAAACGCCAACGACAAGTTCGACTACACCTGGCTGGGCCTGCCCGACGAGGGCTACGGCTTCTCCAACGGCGCCCGGGCGC
>CBDVDY010000317.1:0-3576 GCA_965372875.1 uncultured Alphaproteobacteria bacterium
GCACGACGTTCGTGCCCGCCTCGCGGGCTTTGTCAAGTTAACAAACCTTAGGCTGGATTTGTGAAACCAGGTGGGCCAACAATCGCGCAGAACCTCAGGAATTTCCTGCAACCTTAGGTCGGTCCAATTATGGCGAGATCGTTAACTTGACAGTGCCTTTACTCTGACAAAGCCCTCGGCGTTTGGCCTGCGCGAAGAGGAGCGCGATCTTCCCCCTAGGAAGTGATGGTGACCGATGGAATCCAATTGTGTTTTCGACGATCGAGGCGGCTTTCCGTCGTCTCGCCGTCGAAATCGGTGACCGCCCGTGAAAAGCAGGAGGGATCGATGCCTTCGAAGCTGTTCACGTTCACAACCGCGTAGAGATTGTCCTCGATCATGCTTGTCACGAAGGGCACCACGCCGCAGCGGGAACAGAGGTAAAATTCGGCCGTCCGCGTTCCGAACCTGTACTGCGAGACGAGGGCCTCGTCATGAACGACCGCCGCCAGCTCGGCATCGCAGTGCGAGGTGTAGGTGCCGCCGTGCTTGGTGCAGAAAGTACAGCTGCAGGCCCGGACGGGAATCTTCGTTCCCTCGCCGGGCCAACGAAGCACGTAAGTGATGTTGCCGCAGTGGCACCTGCCTTCGATACGCATGTCCGGTCTCCCTAGCGCGGCTCGACCGCGTCGCGATTACCGCCGCGCCTGAATTCGTCGAAATAGAGAGTTGAGGCTGCCGCGCCGGATCGCTACCGCACGTTCCACCGCGGCAACCACGCTGGAAAACTCCCCCAGTATTCCGTCGCCATGGTCTTGACGATGTGGCCGCGGCGGGTTTCGATGGACGAGCAGGTCGCTGCGGAGATCCTTGAGCGTGGCCAGCGTACCTTCCTCGTCGGCGGACATCAGTCGGCTGTAACCGACCCGTCGGCCGCCAGGATCGCCGCCAGCCTGCGCTCAATATCCCGCGGTTCCAAGGATTCTCCCGAGGGCCCGAAATACCGATGATCAAGTTTAGCGCGGATGCAAGGATCGATCCAACCGGAGACGGCGCGCCCCATGCGCGGCGGAGAACGAACATGATGCGAATGCCGATATTCCTCCTCCTCGCCCTTGCTCTCGCCCCGCCCGCCGCCGCGGTGGAGGCCCGGAACCCGGTCGAGATCAAGGAGTGGGTGGTGCCCTACGAATCGAGCCGCCCGCGCGATCCCTTCGCGCGGCGCGCCGACGAGGTCTGGTTCGTCGGTCAGCGGGGCCACTATCTGGCGCGGCTCGACCCGACGAATGGAGAGTTTTCGCGGCGCCGGCTCGAGGACCGGCCCGGCCCGCACAATCTGATCGTCGGCTCCGACGGCATCGTCTGGTATGCCGGCAACCGCAAGGGCTATATCGGCCGCTACGATCCCCAATCGGGGCGAATCGAGCACATCGCGATGCCCGATCCGAGGGCCCGCGACCCGCACACCCTGGTCTTCGATTCCACCGAACGTCACATCTGGTTCACCCTGCAGACCAGCAATCGCGTGGGCCGGCTGCGGCTGGCCGACCGGTCGGTCGAGCTGATCGCGGTCGAGTCCCCGCACGCCCGCCCCTACGGCATCATCGTCGCGGCCGACGGCGTTGCGTGGATTGCGCTGTTCGGCACCAACCGGCTGGCCTCGGTCGATCCGCGGACGCTGGAGATCGCCGAACACGCGCTGCCGAACCCCGGCGCCCGGCCGCGGCGCCTCGGCGCCGGCGGCGACGGATCGATCTTCTATACCGACTACGCGCGCGGCACTCTCGGCCGCCTCGATCCGGCGACCGGAAAGGTCGAGGAATGGGCCATGCCCTCGGGCGGCGGCGCCCGGCCTTACGCGATGGCGGTCGATGCCGGCGGCCGCGTCTGGTTCGTCGAGACCGGGCCGTCGCCCAACAATTTGGTCGGCTTCGATCCGCGCCGGCGCGAGTTCTTCTCGGTGACGCCGATTCCCTCGGGCGCCGGCTCGGTGCGCCACATGGACTACCACGCGCCGACGCGCACGATCTGGTTCGGCACCGACAGCAACACCATCGGCCGCGCCCGGCTGGGCGAGTGAGGTGGATCACGGGTTCGGCATCGCCTCGCCTGCGAAGCGGTCGAGTGCGCGCCGCACACACTCGACCGCTTCGCCAGCGAGATGATGTAGGCGCCGGCAGACCGCTATATCGCCCGGCCCAGTCGGGCCGTCACTCCGGCGGCGTCGCTCCCGCCTGCTCGGCGATGATGCCGTAGTGCTCGATGCGGCGGTGTTCCGCGAAGTTGAACAGCGCCTTCTGATTGTAGGTACAGAGGTCGAGGTCGCAGCGCGCGGTGATCAACTCGTCGCCCTTGGTCTGGCACAGAGCGACGATCTCGCCCGAGGGCGCGATGATGGCGCTGCCGCCGATCAGGTCGCAGCCTTCCTCCAGCCCCGCCTTGGCGATGCCGACGACCCAGGTGCTGTTCTGGTACGCGCCCGACTGCATCACCAGGTGGTTGTGGAAGTTCGACAAATTGTCGTAGATCGGCTCCCAGGGCAGCGTCGCCGGCGTATTGTAGCCGAGCATGACCAGCTCCACCCCCTTGAGCCCCATCACCCGGTAGGTCTCGGGCCAACGCCGGTCGTTGCAGATGGCCATGCCCATGACCCCGTTCATGGTGCGCCAGACCGGGAAGCCCAGATCGCCCACGTCGAAGTACAGCTTCTCGAGGTGCTGGAACGGCAGCTCGGGGCGGTTGTCGGCGTGCCCGGGGAGGTGCACCTTGCGGTACTTGCCGACGATCCCGCCGGTCTTGTCGACCAGGATGGCGGTGTTGTAGTGCCGCCTCTCGCCGTTCTCCCGGGCGAGCTCGGCGTAGCCCATGTAGAAGCCGATGCCGAGGCGCGCCGCCTCCTCGAACAGTGGCCTCGTGGCCGGGCTCGGCATCTCGCGCTCGAACCACGCGTCGATCTCGTCCGGGTCTTCGATCCACCAGCGGGGAAAGAAACTGGTCAGCGCCAGCTCGGGATAGACCACCAGATCGCAGCCGCGTTCCCCCGCCTCGCGCATCAACTCCAGCATGCGGGCGACGACGCTCTGTCGGCTCTCGTCGCGCGCAATGGGGCCCAGCTGCGCACCTCCCACGATGACGTTGCGTGCCATGCTTACCTCCCTCGTTCGGGCGCCACGACTACTCTAGCGGCGGCGACGCCGGGCGTCCATGTCGGCCGGCCGCAAAATTCACGGCCAACGCCTTGTTAGTAAGGCCGCCATCGAAGCGGTAATTCGGAACGCGTTCGACAGCGTTGATACGTTGCAATACGCCAGCACGGATTCCCAGATCGGCGGCAACACGGATTATCGATTCGCCTGGATTGGACACTGGACCAATTCGGCGAGAGCCTCGTTCTCAACCGCTCTTTGCGCTACCGTCGATGGTAGTTTGCATCATCGTCCGGAAAATTCCTGGTGCGATAATGCCATGCTGTACAGGTTTTCGATTTGGAGGTGGCGTTATGAAGCTCGTGCTAGAGCATATTTCGTTCATATTGAACCACTGAGCCGCCGCCTTCGGTCGCCTATCCGGCGCCCCCGCGGCGTCGAGGCCGCTTGA
>CBDVDY010000318.1:0-3565 GCA_965372875.1 uncultured Alphaproteobacteria bacterium
AATTCGAGATCGTCGAGGGTCCTGAATTCGGCCATCACGCGGACGCCCCTGGCCGCGGCGCGTAGACGAGCTCGAGCGACTTGACGCCGCGCAGCGCCACCGAATCGATCCATTCGGGCTCGGGCCCCGCCAGCGCCAGGCCGGGGAGCCGTTCGATCAGCGCGCCGAAGGCGATCCGTGCCTCGAGCCGGGCGAGCGGCGCGCCGAGGCAGAAATGGATGCCGTAGCCGAAGGCGACATGGCGGTTGTCCGGCCGCGCCAGATTCAGCGCCTCGGGGTCGTCGAAGCGCGCCGGGTCGCGGTTGGCTCCGCCGAGCATGGCGAAGACGCGGTCGCCGGCGCGGATCGTGCCGCCCGCCAGGGCCACGTCCTGGCGCGCGATGCGGGCCATTGCCGGGGTCGGCCCGTCGTAGCGCAGGAGCTCCTCGACCGCGCTCTCCGCGAGCTCGGGCCGGTCGGCGAGCGCCCGCATTTGATCCGGGTGGCGCAACAGGGCGAGCATGCCGTTGCCGATCAGGTTGGTCGTGGTCTCGTGCCCGGCGAACAGCAGCAGCGTGCAGGTGCCGATCAGCTCGGCCTCGGAGAGGGACGCGCCGCGCTCCTCGGCGGCGATCAGCGCCGAGAGGATATCGTCCCCGGGATCGGCCCGGCGCCTGGCGATCTGGGCGCGAAAATACTCGGCCATCTCGCCGATCGCGGCCTCGGCCCGGCCCCGCTTGTCGGGCATCTCCTGGGCCGAGCCGACGAAGGAGGCGAGCTCGTCCGACCAATACTTGAAGCGCTCCTGGTCCGCGGCCGGCACGCCGAGCAGGCGCGCGATCACCATCACCGGCAGCGGGTAGCCGAAGTCGCGGATCAGGTCCAGCCGCGCCGCGCCGCCGTCGCCCGCCGCCACCGCCGCCGCCTCGATGCGGTCGATGAGATCGCCCACCACCTGCTCGACGAAGCCGCGCAGCTGCTCGCCCAGGCGCGGCGTGACGACCTTGCCGACCAGGGCGCGAAGCCGCGTGTGGCGCGGCGGATCGTTGAACACCATCCAGTCGCCGAGGATCGCCAGCAGATCCGAAATCCGCGCCCGCGCGTCGCCCGCCAGGCTGTCGCGGAACGGCGAGATGCGGTCGGCCGAAAAGCGCGGGTCGTTGACCGCGCCCTTGACGTCGTCGTAGCGGGTCAGCACCCAGGCGCCGAGCGCCGTGCTCCAATGCACCGGGTCCTGGCGGCGCAACGCGCGGAACAGCGCGTAGGGGTCGGCGCGCACCTCGGGCCGGCCGGGATCGAATTCGAGCCGCCTCGCCATGGTCGCTTTCCGCGCCATCCCGTCGACCGCCGCGCCGCTCAATCGAGCACGATGATGTCGGGATCGGGGTCGGACCCGCCGCCGCCATCGCCGGCGAATAATTTTGCCACCAGGCGGCTCCTGTGCTCGAGCACGGCGCGCTGGTTGATGTAGCCCTTGTCGGTGATCTCGCCCAAATCGATCGAGGGCGGATCGACCAGCGGCAGAGCACGCGCAATGCGACGGCTGTTTCCAGTGTTATTCGCGTTATGGTTGCCGATCCCCTTTGCCAGCGCGGCCCGCACCTCGGGCCGGGCGGCGAGTTCGGCCAGGGGGGCATCGGCGGCCAGATCCTCGCACAGCCCGGCGCAGGCCACTTGGTTCAAAAACACCAGGAGGCCGATCTCGTCCTGGTTATGCCCGGCCAACACGGCGTCCTGGATGAGCGGCGCGGCGGCGGCGATCACCGCCAGCCGCAGATCGCCCACGTGCACCCAGGTGCCCGAGGCGAGCTTGAAGTTCTCGGCCGTGCGCCCGTCGAAGGCCAGCCCCTGTTCCGGATCGTCCGCCTCGGCCAGCTTGCCGGCGTCGCCCATGCGCCAGAAGCCCTCCTCGTCGAGGGCCGCCGCGGTCGCCTCATCGCGCCGCCAATAGCCGGGCGTGACGTTCGGCCCGCGCACCCGCAGCTCGGTCTTCGAGCCCTCGGGCGCCAGCTTGATTTCGGTGCCCGGCGTCGGCAGGCCGATCACCTCGGGCCGCTCGTTGCGGTAATGCACCACGGTCGCCAGCGGCGAGGTCTCGGTCGAGCCCCAGGCGGCGATCAGGGGCAGGCGCTTGCCGCGCGCCTGGACCGACAGCGCCTCGAGCGCCCGCCACAGATTGGCCGGCAGCGCCGCCCCGGCGAAGAACAGCATGTCGAGCTCGCGGAAGAAATTCTCGCGCAGGGCTTCGTCGTCGCGCAGATAGGGGATCAAGAGGTCGTAGCCGCGCGGCACGTTGAGAAACATGGTCGGCGAGACCTCCCGCAGATTGGCCACGGTGGTTTCGATCAGCCCCGGCGCCGGCTTGCCGCCGTCGATATAGAACGCGCCGCCGTTCCACAGCACCACGTCGAAATCGAAATTGCCGCCGAAGGTGTGGCTCCAGGGCAGCCAGTCGACCAGCACCGGCGGGCGCCTGGTGACGAAACGCCAGAGCTGGGCGGCGGCCTGCTGGCTCGAGCACAGCATGCGCTGGGTGTTGATCACGCCCTTGGGCTGGCCGGTCGAGCCGGAGGTGAAGAGGATCTTGGCGACGCTGTCGGGCCCGAGCCTGGCGAAGGCGGCATCGGCGGCCGGCCCGGGCGCGGTGCGCAACAGATCGTCGAGCCGCTCCGCGCCGTCCCCGCCGTCCCCGCCGCCCAAATTCGCCGGCGGCTCGGTGCTGGTGACCACGGTGACGCCGCCCTCCACGCTGGCGAGGTCGAGGGAGTCGAGCGCGCGGCCGAATCTGGCCCCGTCGCCGGCGTAGATCAGGCCCGGCCGCAGCAGCCCGAAGACGTATTTCAGCTTGCCCAGATCCTGGCTCATCAGCGAATAGGCGGGCGAGACGGGCGCGGCCGGGGCGCCGCAATCCATCGCCGCCATCTGCACCAGGGCGTGGTCGATGGCGTTGTCCGAGAGCAGCATCACCGGCCGCCCCGGCCCGAGGCCGCGGTCGAGGAAGGCCTGCGACAGGCTGCGCACGGCGGCCAGCACCTGGCCGTAGGTCATCTTGCGCCAGTTGCTGCCGTCCCCTGGGCCGTCCCCTGGGCCATCGCCCGGCGTCCAGCCGGCGGGCCGCTCGGCCAGGAACAGCGCGTCGGGCCGGGCCTGCGCCTGGATGCGCAGCATGTGGCCGAGCGAGGGCGCGTATTCGCCCAACGGCATGGGCGAGCGCAGCACAATCGACCCGTCAGCGCGCGCCTCGACCTCCACCGCCGCCGGCGCAAGGTCGAGGTCGATGAAAGGGGGCTTGGTCATGTTGCTTCTCCCGGCATGCCGGGAGGAGTGTAGCGCAAGGGGTGGGAGGAATGGGAGGGGGAAGGGGGGAAGAGACGCAAGAATCGAGGGCAGCTAGTTCGTCATTATCCGCACTGATCCTCGTATCTAAGGACGAGCCTTCTCCCGCCATGCTTGCCAATCGACTGGGTCGCTTGCCAAGACGACGGGCTCGTCATTGGGGTCCATTCGGTCCATAAAAAGAATTAGGTTTGCGCATTCCCACCGCGCGCTCGGCACGAGAAGGCTATCGAAACCAAGGAAATGAGCG
>CBDVDY010000319.1:0-3563 GCA_965372875.1 uncultured Alphaproteobacteria bacterium
CGGCGATGCGCCGTTTGCGCTCCTTGCGCTCGGCGGCATAGGCCTGCATCGGCAGGATATCGTCCCGGGTGATCTCGCGTTTGCCGGTCATGCCGCCATCCTCAAACGTCGATGCCGTAGGCGCGGGCGAACAGCTCGATCGGGTGCGGCGCCTGGCCGGGCGTCGGCGCGTCGGCGTCGAGCGCCTCCATGCCCTGCAGGATATGGGCGCCGGCGAGCGGGCATTCCGAGGCGACGTAGCGTTTGGCCGTCTTCAGCGCCTGGCGCGCCACCGGCTTGCCGACCTTGAGCGCGGTCTCGAAGTTTTCCTTCATCACGCCCCAGGCGCCGCCGTGGCCCGAGCAGCGCTCGATGATTTCGAGATCGGCCTCGGGTATCAGGCGCAGCATGTCGGCCGCCTTATGGCCCATGTTCTGGGCCCTGGCGTGGCAGGCGATGTGCAGCGTCACGCCGCCGTCGAGCGGCCTCAGCCCCGGCGCCAAGCCGTCGCGCCGGGCCACGTCGACGATGTATTCGCTGATGTCGAAGGTGGCCTCGGAGAGGCGCTTGACGTTTTCGTCCCCGGGCGCGATCAGCTTCCATTCGAATTTCAGCATCAGCGCGCAGGACGGGACAAGTGCTATCACGTCGTAGCCCTTGTCGATCCAGGGCGCGAGCCCGGCCGCGACCGTGGCGGCGCTGTCCGCCACCTCGGCGAGCGCGCCCTGTTCGAGTTGCGGCATGCCGCAACAGCCGGGATAGACCACTTCGGTCTCGACGCCGTTCCTGGCCAGGATCGCGCGCGCGGCCTCGCCGATCGAGGGGTTGTTGTAGTTGGCGAAACAGGTGGCGTAGAGCACCGCCTTGCGCCCGTGCGCCGGCGCGTCCCTGTTGATTTCGACTTGCGTCGAGTTGGCGCGCGCCGCGAACGTGCGGCGCTGGAATTTCGGCAGGTCGGCGTCGCGGTGGATACCGGAAGTGGCCTGCATCACCGGACGGGTCAGCGCGTTCCCGCGGCCGCTCGCCCAGTTGGCCAGGCCCGCGACGTGCGAACACAGCCGGCCGTTCCGGTCGGTGCGCGTAAGCTGGCGCCTGGCGAAACCGACCTTGCCCTCGCGCGCCTCGACGGCGCGGGCGCGCAGCATGAGATGGGGAAAGTCGAGGTCGAACTCGTGCGGCGGCACGTAGGGGCACTTGGTCATGAAGCACATGTCGCACAACGTGCAGGCGTCGATCACCGGCTGGAAGCCAGTACTGGCAACGGAGTCGAGTTCGCCGGTATCCGATTCGTCGATCAGATCGAAGAGCCGCGGGAAACTGTCGCACAAATTGAAGCAGCGTCGGCAGCCGTGACAGATGTCGAAGACCCGCCGCAGCTCGGCATCGAGCTTTTCGCGGTCGATGTAATCGGGGTTCCTCCAGTCGACGGGGTGGCGCGTGGGGGCGTCGAGGCTGCCTTCGGCCATGATGATGCTGCTCCGTCGAATTTCGGCCCCGGTCCCTTCCCGCAAAGGGAGTGCGGTACAAAAAGGGGACCCGGGCGGCCCGGATCCCTTTTTATACGGTGAGTTGAGCCCGGGCGCCTAGGAAAGCTCGCCGAGCGCCTTCTGAAAGCGGCCGGCGTGCGACTTTTCGGCCTTGGCCAGGGTCTCGAACCAGTCGGCGATCTCGTCGAAGCCTTCCTCGCGGGCGGTGCGGGCCATCCCCGGATACATGTCGGTGTATTCGTGGGTCTCGCCGGCGATCGCCGCCTTGAGGTTCTGGTCGGTGGGGCCGATGGGCTCGCCCGTGGCCGGGTCGCCCGTCTCCTCGAGATATTCGAGATGACCGTGGGCGTGGCCGGTCTCGCCCTCGGCGGTCGAGCGGAATACGGTCGCCGTGTCGTTGTAGCCTTCGATATCGGCCTTCTGCGCGAAGTAGAGATATCGGCGGTTCGCCTGGGATTCGCCGGCGAAGGCGTCTTTCAGATTCTGCTCGGTTTTGGTGTCCTTCAGGGCTGGCATGTCTGCTCCTCCTCCTCCTCGGTTTCTTGTGGTCGATGGGCGTGATCGCCGGACGCCGGCGGGCGCGCGGCTTCATACAGCCAATATGGAACGCCCGCGCGACCCTGTCAATAGTTTAGAATCGATCTAAACTAAAAAATATCATGTTAGAAATAAACTAAGATTTCTGGGACTTTAGCCGCACGATGACATCGACCCGGTCGATTTCCGCGCCCTCGGGGGGCGTCGGCAGTCGCGATACCGAAATCATCTCGCCGGGAATGTCGGCGAGGCCACCGTTTACCTCGTCGAAGAAGTGATGGTGCTCGCTCATATTGGTATCGAAATAAGACCGGCCGCTCTGCACCACGACCTCGCGCAGGAGTGCGGCGTCGGTAAACTGGTGAAGCGTGTTGTAAACGGTGGCCAGCGACACGCGGATGCCTCCGGCAAGCGCCTCGCCGTGCAGCTTCTCGGCGGTAACGTGGCGGTCGGGCCCGTCGAACAACAGCTTGGCCAGGGCCAACCGCTGCCGGGTCGGCCTGAGGCCGGCGCCGCGCAGACTCTCCAAAACCTTGGCATAGGGGCGGTTCGCGCTCATCTTCCCAATATGGCGATTTTAGAGCCATTTCAAAGTAAAATCTGAAGCCGGCGAGCAATTCGCGGGCGGCCGGGAATGGCGGGGAAAGTTCCTCATCTTTCGCTACTTTTGCAGGGATTCGGGCACCGCCGCCATGCCCACCACGTGATAGCCGCAATCGACGAAATGAACCTCGCCGGTGACGCCGCGCGCGAGGTCGCTCAACAGATACATCGCCGCGCCGCCTACCTCGTCGAGGGCGACCGGGCGCCGCAACGGCGCGTTGTCGCGGGCCCAGTTGAAGACGTAACGCCCATCGCTAATCACGGCGCCGGCGAGCGTGCGCATCGGCCCGGCCGACAGCGCATTGACCCGAATACCGTCGGCGCCCAAATCGACGGCGAGATACCGCACGCTGGCCTCGAGCGCGGCCTTGGCCACGCCCATGACGTTGTAGGACGGCATCACCCGCGTCGAGCCCGCGTAGGTGAGGGTAAGCAGACTCCCGCTCCCGTCCATCAGCGCCGCCGCCCGGCGCGCCACGGCGGTGAACGAGAAGCACGAGATATCGAGCGAGCGGCTGAAGTTGTCGCGGCTGGTGTCGAGATAACGTCCCTTGAGCTCGTCCTTGTCGGAAAAGGCGATGGCGTGGACCACGAAATCGAGCCGGCCCCAGCGCGATTCCAGCGAAGCGAAGACCGCGTCGAGTTGATCGTCGTCGGCCACGTCGCAAGGGAGAACGATATCCGAGCCGGCCTCCGCCGCCAGCGGCCGCACCCGCTTCTCGATCGTCGCGCCCTGATAGGTGAATGCGAGCTCGGCGCCATGTGCGCGCGCCGTCCGGGCGATGCCCCAGGCGATGGAGTGGTCGTTGGCCACCCCCATGATCAGGCCTTTCTTGCCTTCCATCAGCGCGGGCGGGTTTGGCATGGGAGACTCGTCGGGAAAGGATCGCGATAGCAAGCGAACCTTACCCGCTTTGTGTCGCGCACGGAAGGGGAGGGGGCGGGATACGCGGATTA
>CBDVDY010000320.1:0-3528 GCA_965372875.1 uncultured Alphaproteobacteria bacterium
ATCTCCGGCGTCTCGGGGTCGAGGCCCAGCCGGCGCAGCTCGCCCGCCAGGACCGGATCGCCGACCTCGCGGACGATTGCCGGCCACGACGAATACAGCCGGGGCAGGCCGATCGCGATTAGCCGCGTCGGCCACTTCTTGATCTCGCGGTAATGCGGAATCTCCTGTTCCAGGAAGCACAGTCCACGCGCCGGCGGAGTTGGCTCGCGCGCCCCGTCGCCGGGCTTCTTCTTGTCGCCGAGTTCGAGCAGCAGGCGCCATTTTTCCGGCCGGAACCGGTCCGAGAAGCTGGCGATGTACGGCATCTGCGCGCCCGGAAACCAGAAGACCTCGGCGAACAGACCGGCCAGCGCGAGTATCATGCGTTCCGCCCTCGATCCCGCCGCCCAGGGCGAGATGACGATAAAACGCCGGTGCGTAATTCGCCGCCGCAGCAACAGCCAGAGAAACGGCGCCACCCGGACCAGCACCGACAGCAGCCGCGGCCCCTTGCCGCTGCGGAACATCCGGTGGACGGGGCCGAGCCGTTCGAACAGCACGCGGTGGAAATCGGAGCGCGCCAGCCTGCCATGCGCCACGGCGTCGAGGAATACCGTATCGTGGGTCAGATCGTCGCCCAGTATCGCCTTCAGGTGCGCGGCCAGCGGCGCGTAGGCGTCGCTCGCGCCGAAGGCGTTGTCGCCGAGGAACAGGATGGCGGTACGGCTCACGCCGCGGACTCCCCGCCGTCCCGGAACCGCCAATGCAGCAGCGACAGCGGATTGAGCGGGTTGGCGCCGATGACGTTGGGCTCCAGCACGATTTCCTCGACCAAATCCGCGCGCCGCCGCACCTCGCCCAACAAATCCATGTTGTAGTCGCAGGCCCGGGCGTAAGCCTTGCGCAGCATGCCGAGCAGCGAGTCGTCGAAGGCCTCGTACACCAGTTCGAACTGCACCACGCCGGCGATGCGGTCGCGATAGCGCGCCAGCGTATCGATCAAATGTCCGGCGCTGGCGATCTGCGAGACCGCGTGGCAGGTGAAAATCAGCACCGGCGGTTCGGCCTCGTCCAGCAGCTTGTAGCTGTCGGCGGTGAAATCCACGGGCCGGAAATCGATGTTTGCGCGATCCCGGTAGAATCGCCGGCCGAGTTCGAGCGCGTTGGCCGACAGATCGCCGCCGACGAAGCGCGTGTCCGGCAGGCGGTCGATCAGTTGCGAAAAGTTGTAGCCATAGCCGCAGCCGAGCTCGACCACGGTTCGGCATCCTCCGGCCCGCGCCGTCACCGCGTCGGCGAGCCAGGTATCGATGCGATCCTGCACCTCGGTGAGCGCCGCGACATACAGTCCGTCGTTCTCGGAAAAGCACCATTCGGTTTCGCCGACGCAGCCGTATTCGGAGAGGCGCATGTCCCGGAGGGTCATGGCGCCGCCGCTCGATTCGTGCCGGGCCAAAGCACCGGCGAACTTTTCGCCGTCGTATTCCCGCTCGATCTGCGCCCGGTCGCGCACCTGGGGCGGCGTCTCCAGACAGCGCTTCAACACCGTCGGTCCGGGTTCGTGGCGCGGCAAGTCGTTCAGTTCGACCCGTTGCACCATCCGCCTACCCGTCCGCCGTAATGGTTTGGGCCTTGGCGGACCGTCCGATGCGCCGGCACACGAAGTCGGCGACCCGTTCGCCGGCGCCTTCGGGCAACGCGCGCCGGACGGCGTCGGCCGATGGCGTCGCGGAATCGTTCAGCGTACCCGGCAAAATCTTCCGCAGTTCGTCGCGGCGCCAGACGCAGGGGGTGAGCCCCGCCGCAATCGTGATTTGCCAGTCGCGCTCACACGCGCGCGGGACCACGGACAGGCTCGGGCGTCCCATCAGCACCGCTTCGACCAGGACCATCGAGGTCAGCCCGGCGACCAGGTCGGCGGCGTGGATCAACTCGGACACCGGTCCCTCGTTGGCGACATGATCGAACTCGCCGATGAAAGGCGCCAACTCCTCCATCGCCTCGTCGCCCGATGCCGGGTGCGGCCGCAAAACCGTGTACGCGGGCGACGGCAGGGTGGCGATGGCGTCCAGCATCTCTTCGAGCACGATGCAAGTGCGGTTCGCGTGCCCGCCGCGCCCCACCAGCGTGTAGTCGCCGTCGCGCTGGAATTCCTTGAGCCCACCGACGCTCTTCGACGGCTCGGCCGCGAACAGCACGACTTTTTGCGGCTCGGCGTGGCCGGGGAACAGCCGCCGCCGCAAGGTCGCGCGGTCCTGCGCCTCCAGCGTCCGGCCAGCGTTTCGCACCCGATCGAAATAGGGATGGCCGCAGAGTACGATCCGCGCCGCCGGAAAGCCGAGTTCGGCGCAGGCCTCGCGGCTTCCGGGGTCGGGCACCAGGAGCCAGTCCGGCGCATGGGCCAATGGATCGTCGCTGTTACCCCGGAAACGCACGTCGAGATTCTGCGGTGCGTCGATCGCGGCGGCGGTCTCGATCCCGGCAGCGCGCGCCGCGGCGATCAGCTTCAGCCCGAACGTGTCCTGGTTGGTCGAGGTGCCGGCCAGAACCAGGGCCGGCCGCCCGGCCAACAGGGGTTCAGCGCCCATGGAATCGTCGAGCCGTTCGAAATCCTGGCGCAGCGCCTTGAATCGACGCGCCGCCTGACCGGTGGCGATCAGCCGGCAGCCGACACCGCGCGCGGTCAGCGCCGGCGGCAGATCGGCGATAAAATTGGCGGCGCCGGTGTCTTCCGCGAACATCAGAACCGAATCGCTCATGCCGCGCCTCCGCCCAGCGCGATCGAACGGCCGTTGTCGGCGGCGGATCGCAGGATCGCGTCGAGTATGGTTTCGGTGGCGAGCGCGTTTTCGCCGGAACTTACCGGCTCGGCCTGGCGCGCGACGGCGGCCGCGAGATTGTCGTAGAGACGCCACAGGGCATGCCCCACGGTCGGCGGGATGGCCTCGCCCGGCCGGTCCGAGTCGACTTCCCTGGCCTCGGCCAGTTGGCGATGGGTCGCGATCTCGTACTGGCGGATATCGAGGAATTCCTGGAGCATGGACAGCTTTCCCTCGGTGCCCCACACCTCGATGCCGTTCTCGCGGTATTGCCGGAAATCGAGGCACTGCACCGTGGCCACCAGATCGTCCGCGAAACCCGCCGCGAACGCCGCTTGGCGGTCGCCCGCGATCGGCGCGTCCGGGGTGGCGCGGGCCGGTGTCAGCGCGCGTACGTCGGTGATCTCGCCGAACAGCATGCGCAGCATGTCCACCAAATGGCCGCCATTGTTGCGCAGCCCGTTGCCGTAAACGCCGAATATGGCTTGCGGGCGGCCGACGCGCCCCGCCAGGCCGCCATTGGCCAGATTCTGGAACCCTTCGTCGGCGCGCCGCCAGTAATTGACCTGCACCTGAATATCCCGCGCCCGGCAATGATCGAGGAACGCCTCGGCCTCGGCCAGTGTCCGCCCCAGCGGCTTTTCGACCAGCACCGCCTTCAGGTCGCCGAACGGTGCGATGAGTTCGAGCCGGTGTTCGGGTCCGGTCGCCAGCACCGCCACGTCGGGCC
>CBDVDY010000321.1:0-3465 GCA_965372875.1 uncultured Alphaproteobacteria bacterium
TTGAAGACCGGCGTATAGGGGATGAAGGCGAAGAATTCGTCCGCCGTGCGCTCCAGCCCGCCGAGCCATTTCGCCAGCCGCCCGGCCGAGAGCGACGCCAGCATCTTCTGCATGGCGCGCTCTAGCCCCGTGGCCCGGAGCGAATTCACCGGCACCGGCGGCTTGCCGAGGGTCGGCGTGACCAGCACGTCGTAGCGCTCGTGAAAGCGCGCCAGCACGCGGCCGAGATCGCGCAGGGTCCGCATGGCGGCGGCGAACTCGTCGGCGCGGTTCTGCCGGCCGAGCAGCGCGAACAGCCAGGTCTCGGTCTCGAAATCCCGCGGGCCGGCCTTGCGGCCGACGGTTTCCTCGGCCAGGCGCACGTCGGTCCAGGCCTCGGCAGAGGCCATCGTCTGGAAATCGCGGATCAGCTTCTCCCGCTCGATCGCCGGCGCGGCCTCCTCCACCTCGTGGCCCAATTCCGCCAGGAGCTTGGCCGTGCGGCCCACGGCACCCACGCATTCGGCGTCGACTTCCGTGCCCAGAAGCGGCGTCGAGGTGACGGCGATGCGCAGCGTCCCGGGCTTCTTGCCGAGCTCCTTCAGGTAGGGCCCGTCCGGCGCCGGCAGGCCGTAAGGCATGCCGGGCTCGGGCCCCTGGATGGCGTCGAGCATGGCGGCGCTGTCGCGCACCGAGCGGCTGATGACGTGGGCGATCGACAAGCCCTGCCAGGATTCGGCGACGTCGGGGCCGATGGGCGTCCGCGCCCGCGTGGGTTTGAGCCCGAAGACGCCGCAGCACGAGGCCGGGATACGGATCGAGCCGGCGCCGTCCGAGGCCAGCGCCAGCGGCACCATGCGCGCCGCCACCGCCGCTCCGCTGCCGCCGCTCGAGCCGCCCGGCGTGCGCGACAGGTCCCAGGGATTGCGCGTCGGCCCGAACAGCTCGGGCTCGGTCACCGGCATCAGTCCGAATTCGGGCGTGTTGGTCTTGCCGAGGACGATCAATCCGGCATGCTTCATGCGCCGGATGATCTCGGCATCGTGGTCGGACACGTTATCCTTCATGAAGCGGCTGCCGTTGGTGAGCGGCGCGCCGGCCAGGGCGTAGGAGAGGTCCTTGACCAGGAACGGCACGCCGTCGAACGGCCCGTCGCCCCGCCCGACTTGCGGCCGCGCCGCGGCGGCGCGCGCCTCGTCGTACATCTTGTGGATGACGGCGTTGATCTCGGGGTTCAGCCGCTCGATGCGGGCAATCGCTTCCTCGACCAGCTCGGCGGCTGCTATCTCCTTGCGGCGCACCAGGTCCGCCAGGCCGAGCCCGTCATAGTGCGCATATTCGGCAAATCCCGCCATGGCGCCACTCCACCGCCCCACCGTCGTTGGTGGGCGTCATTCTGCCGCCGCGACCGCCTCGGCGCGAGGAAAAACCGACTCGTTGCCGGGCGCCGGGGCCGGCGGTATCAGGCGCGCCAGGATCAGCGAGGCGGCGGCCATCGCGGAGCCGGCGAGGAACACGGCGGCCGGCGAGACCAGCCACAGGAAGCCGAAGGCCGCCGGGATCACCACAGCGGCGGCGTGGTTGATGGTGAAGCCGACGCCGGCGGTCGGCGCGATGTCGGCCGGGTCGGCGATCTTCTGGAAGTAGGTCTTGATGGCGATGGCCATGGCGAAGAACAGATGGTCGATGACGTACAGCCCGGCCGCCACGGTGGCGTTCTCGACGAAGGCGTAGGCGGTGAACACGGCGATCAGACCGATATACTCGACGGTCAGGGCCCGGCGCTCGCCCCAACGGCCGATCAGCCGGCCGATCCGGGGCGCGAGAAACACGTTGAGCGCGCCGTTCAACAGGAACAGAAGCGTGATCTCCTCGACCGAATAGCCGAACTTCTCGACCATCAGGAAACCGGCGAAAACGATAAATATCTGCCGCCGCGCGCCGGCCATGAAGGTCAACAGGTAGTACAGCCAATAGCGCCGGCGCAGCACCATGTGCTTGCGCTGCCTGACCGCTTGCGGGAAACGCGGAAAGGCGAGCCAGACGAGAAGTGCTATCGCCACCGTCACGCCGCCGCCCAGGAGATAAACCCATTCGAAGTCGAAGCCGGCGAAGTCGAACGCCGCGTAGACGAGCGCGAAGGCCGCCAGCCCGGCGAACGAGTTGGCGGCGATGATGCGGCCCAGGGTCTGCGGCGCGTCCTTCTTGGGGATCCATTGCAGGGACAGCGAGACCTGCACCGTCTCGAAATAGTGGTAGCCCAGCGACATGATTACGGTGGTGAGGTAAAGCCCGAGGATGGTGGGGAAGAACCCGGTCATGGCGATGCCGATGCCGAGCACCGCCAGCGACACCAGCGCCAGCGCCTGCTCGCGCACCAGGAGCAGCAGAAACACCACGGCGAAGGACAGGAAGCCGGGTATCTCGCGGATGCTCTGCAGGATGCCCATCTCGGCGCCGGTGAAGGACGCGCGCTCGATGGCGAAGTTGTTGAGCAACGCCATCCAGGTGGCGAAGCTCATCGCCGAGGCCGCCGCCATCAGCAGCAGCACGATTTCCGGTCGCCGCCGGCCGCCGGCGGTCGTCGATCCGAGCAGGTTCATCGTCGCTCCCCGGGGCCCCTGTGGCGCCCAAGGAGGCAGCGCGGCGGTCCCGCCACTGATGTAACAACCGGACGGCCGCCGGGCAAGCCACGCGAGCGCAACCCTGCCGCGCGCCTGGCGTCTCCCGCATTGACAGGGCGCCGCCGCGTGCCTAGTACCCTCTGTCACGAATACCCATGTTGAGTGCACGAAAACGCGCGGCTTCCGCCGCCGCGCGAAGCGGAGTTCCGGATTTGAGCGATACGCTTTCCATCGCCATGGCGCAAATCAACCCGACCGTGGGCGACATCGACGGCAATGTCGGCCGGATCCTCGCCGGGCGCGAGGAGGCGGCGCGGCTGGGCGCCGATCTGGCGGTGTTCTCGGAGCTGGTGGTATCCGGCTATCCGCCCGAGGATCTGGTGCTCAAGCCATCTTTCCAGGACCGCGTTTCCGCCGCGATTGCCGAGCTGGCCAAGGCCACCGCCGACGGCGGGCCGGCGATGCTGGTGGGCGCGCCGTGGCGGACCGGCGGCAAGCTGTACAACGCCGCGCTGCTGCTCGACGGCGGTGAAGTGGCGGCGGAGCGGCTGAAACACAATTTGCCCAACTACGGCGTGTTCGACGAAAAGCGCGTGTTCGCGGCGGGGCCGCCGCCGGGGCCGGTCAGTTTTCGAGGCGTACGCCTGGGAATCATGGTCTGCGAGGATATGTGGACGGCCGAGGTGGCCGAATGCCTCGATGAATCGGGGGCGGAGATATTCGTGGTCATCAACGGCTCGCCCTTCGATTCCGGCAAGACCGACGTGCGGCTCAATTTGGCGGTGGCCCGGGTCACCGAATCGGGCCTGCCGCTGATCTACGTCAACCAGGTCGGCGGCCAGGACGAGCTGGTCTTCGACGG
>CBDVDY010000322.1:0-3459 GCA_965372875.1 uncultured Alphaproteobacteria bacterium
GGCCGCGATGCTCACACTCGAACGCGTCCTTGACGCGGTGGTGTGTGCTCTCGGATATCGCGATCCGGCCCGCCTCTCCGTTCGATTCCGTGCGCGCCGCGATGTTCACGGCATCGCCCCATATGTCGTAGGTGAACTTCTTTTTGCCGACGATTCCGGCCATGACTGGACCGGTGTGCAGTCCGATTCGCAGCTCCCATGGCGGCAGGCGCATTTTCTCCCGCTGCCTGTTCGCCCGCGTCATGAACTCCTGAATCTCGAGGGCGGCGCGACAGGCATCGGCGGGATGGGTTCGATTTTCGTCGGGCAAGCCTCCGGCGCACATGTAGGCGTCGCCGATGGTTTTGAGCTTCTCCAGATTATGCCGCTCGATAATGTCGTCGAAGGCGGAAAAATACTGATCAAGGTCGTGGACCAGGGTGCGCGGTTCCAACGCCTCGGCGAAGCGTGTAAACCCCTTGAAGTCGGTGAACATGATCGTCACCGAGTCGTAATGTCTGGGTTCGACCTCATTTGCGGATTTCAACTCTTCGGCGATCTTCGCGGGAAGGATATTGAGCAGCAGTTCGTCCGATCGGGTCTTTTCGGCTTCCAGCGCTTTTTGAGCGCCACTCAACTCGATGAGTTTCCGGCGCAATTCGAGGTGCGCCATGGTCTGACGCGCGAGCCGGCGCAACGATTCCGACTGCTCGAAGGTCAATTCCCGCGCTTCGAAATCGAATACGCAGACGGTCCCCAGCGCATAACCCTCGGGATTGATCAACGGCATGCCACAATAGAAACGGAAGTGGGGCTCGTTGACGACCGCCGACTGGTCGGCGAAGCGCTCGTCCTTTGACAGGTCGGGCACGGTCAGCAGATCGCTTTGACAAATTGCGGTCGAGCATGCCGTGCCGCGCGGCAGGTAGGCGAGGTTCGGCGGCATCCCGTATTTCGCCTTCAGCCATTCTCGCGTGTCGGCGACGATGTTGATTATGCCAACGGGGCACTGGCAAATCTGTGCCGCTAGCTCGGCAATGTCGTCGTACGACAACTCGGGCGGCGTATCGGTGACGTCATAGGTTTCGACCGCCGCAACGCGTTCGATCTCATTGTCTGGCGTGGGATATGTCATGGGTCTTTCTTGGATTCGCCGGCGGGCTTTCAGGCACACAAACCGTCCGCCGCCGCCGGACATTGCTTGGCCGCGACTTGGACTTGGCGGCGGAAATATATCAATAGCACCAAATGCGCCGGCCCGGTTATGCCAATCGGATTTTCCGCGCCGCTTTCACGGCGGGCCGGCGCCCGCTATATTGCGCCGCGTCGGTATCCCGTCAGCGGCCATTGCCCATGAGCGAGCACGAAAAAGAGGTCACCGCCTGCCTGATCATCATCGGCAATGAAATCCTGTCGGGCCGGACCAAGGACAAGAACCTCTCCTATCTCGCCGAACGGCTCAACGAATGGGGCATCCGGCTGCGCGAGGTTCGCGTCATCCCCGATATCGAGGAGACCATCGTCGCCACGGTCAACGCCTGCCGGCCGGCGTTCGATTACGTCTTTACCACCGGCGGCATCGGGCCGACGCACGACGACATCACCGCCGAATCGGTGGCCAAGGCGTTCGGCGTGCCCCTGATCCGCAACCAAGAGGCGGTGGCGATCCTGGAGGCGCGCACCCGCGCCGTCGGCTTCGAGCTCAACGAGGCGCGCCTTAGGATGGCGAACACGCCCGAAGGTGCGAGCCTGATCGAAAACCCGGTGAGCGGCGCGCCCGGCTTCCAGATGGAGAACGTCTACGTGATGGCCGGGGTGCCGTCGATCATGCAGGCCATGCTCGACGGGCTGCGCCACCGGCTGGTGGGCGGCCGGCCGATGCTGTCGCTGACGGTTCGCGCCTATCTGCCGGAAGGCGAGATCGCCGGCGGGCTGGGCGAGATCCAGGGGCGCTATGAAGACCTCGATATCGGCAGCTACCCGTTCTACCTGAAGGGCAAATACGGCGCCAGCCTGGTCATGCGCGGAACCGACCAGGCGCGGCTGGAACTCGCCGCCGAGGATTTGCGCGCAATGATTCGCGGGCTCGGCGCGGAGCCGGTCGAGGAGGATGCACCCTAGCGGCCCGGACCGGCGGCTTTGCGGATCGCCCAGGCGACGGCCAACCCGCCCGCCCACATGCCGAGCGGCACGATAAAGATGTAGTCGAACAGTGGGTGTTCGATATCGCCGCCGGTGGCCGCCAACACGTAGACCATCCAGGCGGCCGAGGCGAAATAGCCGATTCCCTGCCACAGCCGCCGCCCGCGCCAGTCGATGTTCCTGAGATCAAGAGCCATGGCCGATCGCCCAAGCCGAATTTCCCGGGCCGCGCGCAGCCCGCGTCGCACGCCTTTATAGACGAATAAACGTCCCGGCGTCACCTGGGCGCCGTTCCGCCCGCGCGACGCGGCGCCCCGTCCGGCGGATTGCAGATCGTTGAATATTGCGACCATCACGGCATTGTGACCCGGCCCCACTTGTTCCGTGATCGCGGCTTCGTTTACCGTCGACGCGGTCTGGATTACCGGCGCCCGGCGATGCCGCGATATTGGTGATTGCCGGGGGCTGAATCCGCTGTCGGACCGCCGGCGGCAAAGCATCGCCGGGCGGCCGGCCAACAACCAGAAAATGGGGGGAGCCATGACCCGGCACACCGATCCAGTTCGCAGAAAATTTCTCAAGATACTCGCGGCCACGGGGGCCGCTGCGGCCGGCACCGGCGGGGTTCTCGGCCAGGTCGCCGACGCCGCCGCGCGTGGACGCAGAGGAGGGCGTAGAGTGGGCCAGACAGATCTTTTGGAGCTGACCGCCAGCGAAGCGGTCGCGGCGCTCCAGGCGGGCGACATCACGGCCGAGCGCTACGCCGGCGTGCTGCTAAGCCGCGCCAAATCGCTCGAATTCCTGAACGCCTTCGTGACCCTCAATTCCGGCCGCGTCCTGAAAGCGGCGCGGGCGGCGGACAAGGCGCGCGCGTCGGGCGCCGGCCTCGGGCCGCTGCACGGCCTGCCGGTGGCGCTGAAGGATCTTCTCAACACCGCCGACGAGCCGACCACCGCGGGCACGCCGGGTCTGGCGGGGAACATCCCCAAGGCCGGCAACGCGGCGTTGGTCGATATCCTGCAAGCCGCCGGCGCCATCAACTTCGGCAAGGCCAACATGCACGAGATGTCGTTCGGCGCCACCAGCGTCAATCCCTATACCGGCTCGGTCGGCAACCCCTACGATCCCACCCGCATCGCCGGCGGCAGCAGCGGCGGGCCGGCGGCCGCCGTCGCCGCGCGCATGGCGCCGGCCGGCATCGGCGGCGATACCGCGGGCTCGGTCCGCATCCCCGCCAGCCTCAGCGGCACCTGCGGCCTCAGGCCGACCACGGGCAACTGGCCGGGCGACCCGACCAGCGTGGTGCCGATCTCCAACACCCGCGACACCCTGGGGCCG
>CBDVDY010000323.1:0-3442 GCA_965372875.1 uncultured Alphaproteobacteria bacterium
CGGGTGCCGATATTCCGCCCCGCGTTCACGCTTCGGCGCGGCGCGGCTCGGGCGGCGCGATTTCGGGATCGATCTCCGCCGCTTCCGAATCGATGGGGAGGCGGCAGGTAATTCGCGTTCCTTTGTTGGGCGCGGATTCCAGCGACAGGCTGCCACCGTGCAGTTCGACCAGGTTCTTGACCAGCGGCAAGCCGAGGCCGGCGCCGACCGCGCGCCCATCGGGGCTCTTGCCGCGCACGAATTTATCGAAGACGCGCTCGCGGTCCTCGTCCGAAATGCCCATGCCGGTGTCCGCCACCGACAGCAGCAGGGAATCCTTTTCGCGCCGCGCCGACAGCGTGACGGTGCCGCCAGGTTCGGAAAACTTGATGGCGTTGCCGACCAGGTTATAGAGCGCGTGCTTGAGCCGCCGCTCGTCGGCCTCGATCTCGCCGATATCCGGGGGGCATTCGAAATTCAGCCGCAACTCCCGCTCGCGCGCGGCCTCGCCGGCCAGGGCAATGACGCCCTCCAGAAGCTGGCGGACATCGACACGTTCGACGTCGAGCAACATGCGCCCGGCCTCGATGGTCGCCAAATCGAGAATGTCGTTGATCAGCGCCAGAAGGCGCTGGGATGAATCGAGAATGCCGGCGGCGTATTCGGACTGCCGCTCGTTGAGCTCGCCGAAATACTGATTGTCGAGTATTTCGGTGAAGCCGATGATGGTGTTGAGCGGCGTCCGCAACTCGTAGGAGACGTTGGCGATGAATTCGGATTTGAGCCTGTCGGCGGTCTCCAGCGCCTCGGCGCGATCGCGCAGCGCGCGTTCGACACGGATCGAGTCCGAAACGTCGAGATAGCTTGCCAGCACGCCGCCATCGGGCAGCGGCGTAAAGCCATATTCCAGCACCGAGCCGTCGGTGCGTTCGATCCGGCCCGAACGGGCGTCGCGTCCGGTGATGCGGTCGATCACGGTCTGTTTGAAAGCCGGCCAATCGTCGCCGTGAATGAACAGATGCATCGACTTGTCCAGAACCGAGCCGACGTGCGGCTCGGAGGCGAGGAATTCGGGCGTGAACTGCCACATACGGCCATAAACCGGATTGGAGAGCTTGAGCAGTCCATCGCCGCCAAAAACGGCGACGCCTTCGGACATGTTGTCCAGGGTTTCGCGCTGCACGTCGATGAGCGTGTTGTAGGAGGCTTCGAGCGCCAGCTTGTCGGTCACGTCCTCATAAGTGAACAGCAGCCCGCCCAGCGGGTGCGGCGTGATGACCATGCGCAGGGTGGCGCCGTTGGGCTGGTGGACGAGTTCCTCGCGCGGCTCGGTCAGCGACGTGAATAATTTGATCTGGCTCCGCTTGAAGGCGGGGAAATCGGCGGCTTCGGGCAGCAAACGGCGTTCCCGCTGCATCTCCATGACCTCGCCCAACTCGGGTTCGGTCGACAGCCATTCCCCGTCGAGCTGCCACATTCTCGTGTAGGAGCTGTTGAAGAATTTGACTCGCTTGTCGGCCCCGAAAATGATGATCGCGGTGGCAAGATTTTCCAGCACTTCGTCGTGCGCCGACACGTAGCGGGACAGTTCGGACTGGGCCTCGTAAACCTCGGTAAAATCGAGCGCCGCGCCGGCGGTTCCGCCATTACCGCCGATGGGCGCCTCGCGGAGTTCCAGAAGACGCCGGGTGCCGCCGACCACGACATGGTGCCGCTCGGTTTGCGGCTCGCCGGACTGGCTTGCCCGCGCGGCGAGCGAACGGCCCGCCTCGGCGATGATTCCGGTCGTGATCTCGCTGCCGTCTTCTATCGCGGCGGCGCGGCTCGCGGCCTCCACGGCGCGCGCGTAGGTCGGGTTGCAATCGGTAATCTTTTGCGTGGCGTCGCGGCGCCAGATCGGTATCGGCAGCGCGTCGATCAGTCCCCGCAATGATTCGCTTTCCTGTTTGAGCGCCGCGATCCGCTTGACCTGCTCGCCGATATCATCGAGCCACAGGATATCCGCGGCGCCGGCGGATGCATTGGAACGGGCGCCGGCCGCGCGGAAAATCCGATTGCCTTCCCTGTCCTTGAGGCGAAGGGCGAAGCCCTTGCCGGTGATGCGTAAACGGCCGATCGCGGTTTCGAGCGAAGCCGCCGCGTCCGGCTCGAGCGCCCCGAGAAGATCGGTGAAAGTGGGCGGCGTTTCCCCCGATATGCCCAGGAATTCGGCGAGATTGGGCGAGCCCGCCTCGTCTCCGTTCTCCGCCCAATAGTAGGCGCCCGCGCCGCCGGCCGCGATCGCGGCTCCGAGATGCGCCAGCCGCCCGGCGGCGGTCCGGGCCTCGCCCCGCGCGCTTGTGTAACGGGTCCAGAGGTGGCCGAGCGCCGCCAGCGCGGCGGCGGCGAGCACGCCAAAACCCGCCGCCACGGACCAAGCCACACCCGAATCCGCTTCGGCGGCGCGGGCGGAGGCCGGCCACCAGAGAAGCAGAACGAGGAGAAATCCGTGGCCGCGCCGGAGCGGCTTTGTGGAAAATTCGCGTAAGCTAATCACATCAACAGCTTAAGCGTTAAGATTAAGAAACAGTTTACGATCGAACGCGGGCGCGGACAAGCACAACGTCGGCGCCTGTTCGACGCGCGAGCGCCGACAAGGAAAATCCCCGCGCGCCGATCGGCGCCAGGCGATCGCCACGGTTCGGGAATGCCGTGATATAACGCCGGGCAAAGATCATACGGGCCAATCGGGGGCGGATCATGCGTCAGGAGATCATCGACCTATACGACGAGTACACCCACGAACATCTGGACCGGCGAAAGTTCATGCGCCGGCTGGCCGCGCTCGGCGGCGGCTCGGCGGCAGCCGCTTCGCTGCTCAAGATGTTGGAGGCCGATTCCGCCAAGGCCGCGATCGTACCGGCGGATGACGGCCGGCTTGTCGGCGAGCGGGTGACTTTCGGGGGCGCCGACGGCGAAATGCGGGGCTACTTCGCGCGGCCGAAAAATGCGCCCGGCAAGATTCCCGGCATCGTCGTGATTCATGAAAACCGCGGTCTCAACCCGCATATCGAGGACGTCGCCCGGCGCGCGGCGCTGGCCGGCTTCGCGGCGCTCGCGCCCGACTTTCTGTCGCCGCTGGGTGGCACGCCGGACGACCAGGACGCGGCACGCCGAATGATCCGGCGCCTGGACCGCGGCCAGACGGTGCGAAATGCCGTGGCCGCGGTGGCGCATCTCAAGACCCACCCGGCCACGACGGGCAGGATCGGCGTCGTCGGATTTTGCTGGGGCGGGTGGCTTACCAACCAGGTGGCCGTCAACTCCCCCGATGTCGCGGCCGCTTCGCCTTTTTACGGCCGGCAGCCGGCGGCGGCGAACGTGGCCAAAATCAAGGCGCCCCTGCTGCTGCATTACGCGGGGCTGGATCAGCGCATCAACGCGGGCATCGCGGACTTCGAACGCGCGCTCAAGGCGAACCAGG
>CBDVDY010000324.1:0-3429 GCA_965372875.1 uncultured Alphaproteobacteria bacterium
CTGACCTACGGTCACGAGGCCGACGAGGACGACATCAAGGACCTGATCCAGATGTACACCGACGCGGCCAAGCGGGCCGAGCAGGCCGGCTTCGATCTGGTCTACGTCTATGGCGGGCACAGCTACCTGCCGCTGCAGTTCCTGTCCAAGTTCTATAACAAGCGGACCGACAAGTACGGCGGCTCGCTCGAGAACCGCGCCCGCTTCTGGATGGAGAGCCTGGAAGCGGTGAAGAAGGCCGTCGGCGACAACTGCGGCATCGTCACCCGCTTCGCCATCGACACCCTCTATGGCCCGGACGGCGTCGAGGTCGGCGACGACGGCCTTAGTTTCATCGAAATGGTCGACCGCGAAGGCCTGGTCGATCTCTGGGACCTCAACATCGGCGACATCGCCGAATGGGGCGAGGACGCGGGCCCGTCGCGCTTCTACAAGGCGGGGCACCAGCGCGCCTGGACGGATGAAGCGAAGAAGCAGACCCGGATTCCCGTGCTCGGCGTCAGCCGCGAGACCAGCCCCGACGACATGGCGGCGCACATCCGCGAAGGCCGGCTCGACATCATCGCCTGCTGCCGGCCCTCGATCTCCGATCCCTTCATCCCGAACAAGATCGACGAGGGACGGGCCGAGGACATCCGCGAGTGCATCGGCTGCAACGTCTGCATCTCGCGCTGGGAAATCGGCGGCCCGCCGATGATCTGCACCCAGAACGCCACGGCCAACGAGGAATACCGCCGCGGCTGGCATCCGGAGAAATTCGACAAGCCCAAGGATACCTGCTCGGTTCTGGTGGTCGGCGCCGGCCCGGCCGGCATGGAATGCGCCCGCGTCCTGGGCGAGCGCGGCTACGACGTGCATCTGCGCGAAAAGACCAGTGAGATCGGCGGCTGCGTCAAGGACATCATGCGCTATCCGGGCCTCTCGGAATGGGGGCGGATCACCACCTACCGCCAGATCCAACTCGACAAGCTGAAGACCGTCGAGGTGCATACCGGGGTCGGCGAGATGAGCGCGGACGACGTTCTCACCTACGGCGCCGACAAGGTGGTGATTGCCGTCGGCTCCCATTGGTCGACCGATGGCACGGCCAGCGTCACCCACCTTCCGGTCGAGGGCATGGACGCCTCGCTGCCCCATATCTGCACACCGGAACAGGTCATGGCCGGCAAGGAGGTCGGGGACCGGGTTCTGGTGTTCGACGGCGACGGCTATTTCACCGGCGTCTCCATGGCCGAGTTGCTGGTGGATCAGGGCAAGCAGGTAGTCATTGTCACCTCCATGGGCTCGATCGGGCCGTACACCGACTTCACTCTGGAGGCGCCGAACCTGCATCGCATGATGTACGAGAAGGGCATCCACGAGCACACGTCGCACTGGGCCGAGTCCGTGGAGCCGGGCATCGCGACCATCTATTACCTCTACCGCGATGGCTACAAGCGCGATGGCGGTCCGAAAAAAGGCCAGATGCCGCGCCGGGTGGGCACGGACGTGGTGAAGCTGGAATACGACAGCATCATCGCCGTTTGCGGCCGGATTCCCAACGCCGAGTTGTATCGCGAACTCCGGCAGCGCAAGTCCGAGTGGGAGAACAACGATATCCAGGGCATCTATCAGGCGGGCGATTGCTACGCGCCGCGCCTCCTCGCCGACGCCATCTTCGACGGGCACCGGATCGCCCGCGAGTTCGAATCGCCGAACCCGCAGTTCGCGCAGCCGTGGATTCGCGAGCGCCAGATTTGGGGGCACGATACCTATCCCAAACTGAGCGATCGTCAGTGCTAGGGTAGGCCCTGATTTCTCGCCGCCACGGCTCACATGTCAATGGTGGGGAGCCGGCAGCCTCGTGGAAACGCGCGAACTCTTTTGGGCACTGGAAACGCCGGCCATCGTCCTGTTCTACGTGGCGGGCTTCGCCGCCATCGGGGTGTTCCTCTGGGGCTGCTGGCGCCACTTCGCCAAGTACGCGCGCGGCGCCAGGCTTTCGGTTCCACTCGATCTCGGGGCCGGCGTCCGGCGCATGCTGTCGGACCTCATGTCCCACCGCACGCTGGTCCGGCGCGACCGCTATGCGGGCATGGCCCACGCCGGCATTTTCTTCGGCTTTCTGCTGGCGGCCATCGGCACCGCCACGATCACCCTGGAATACGACGTTCTCGAGCCGCTGTTCGGAATCACCTTCTGGAAGGGCGGCTTTTATCTCTGGTTCAGCCTGATCCTGGATTTGGGGCACGTCGCCCTGACCGCCGGGATCGTCATGATGATGCTGCGGCGCGCGGCCTTCGGTTTAGCCAAGCTCGACTACCGGCGCGCCTATAGGGGCGAGAGCGGCCTGCGGCCTGTGGCAGCCGGCTGGCGCATCGAGGACTGGATATTCCTGTCTGTCCTCCTGGTAATCGAGGTCACCGGCTTCCTGCAAGAAGGCGTGCGTCTTTTGCTGGATCAGCCGGCCTGGGCGGCCTGGTCGCCGGTCGGCCACGCCCTGGCCAACATCTTCGCCGCCTCGGGCATGACGACGGAAACGGCATCGGCGATCCGCGGCGCGAACTGGTGGCTGCACGGCCTGCTCGCGCTGGCCTTCACCGGCGCCATCCCCTGGTACAAGGCGAAACACATCCTGGCGGTGGTCGGCTCGCTCGTAGTGCGCGACACCAAGGCCCTGCGGCGCCTGCCCCGGGGGGAGGACGGCGGGGAAACGGTGGGTATCGCCAGCGCCGCCGATTTTTCCTGGAAGGACATGCTCAACTTCGATGCCTGCACCAAGTGCGGGCGCTGCCACGAGGCCTGCCCCGCGAGCACCATGGGCTATCCGCTCAGTCCCCGGGACCTGATCCTCGATCTGCGGCTGCACAACGACAAGGCGCAGGGGCGGCCCCTGGCCGGCGTCGAGCTGATCGGCGGCGTGATTGCGCCGGAAACGCTCTGGGCCTGCCGCAGCTGCGGCGCCTGCCAGGAGATCTGTCCGGTCGGCATCGAGCACCCGACGATCATCGTCGAGATGCGCCGCCAACTGGTCGAGCGCGGCGACATGGACCCGCTGCTGCAAGCGACGCTGGACACCATCGGCAACAGCGGCAACAGCTTCGGCGAAAATGCCCGCAAACGCTCGGCCTGGACCCGGGAGCTGGAGTTCGAGGTCAAGGACATCCGGAAGGAACCGGCCGAGGTGCTGTGGTTCGTCGGCGATTACGCCTCCTTCGACCCGCGCAACCAGAAGGTCAGCCGGGCCGTGGCGCGGCTGCTGCGCGCCGCCGGGGTCGATTTCGCCCTGCTTCACGAGGGCGAGCGCACCGCGGGCAACGATGTCCGGCGGGTCGGCGAGGAAGGCCTGTACCAGAGCCTGGTCGAGCACAATCTCGCGCAAATGGCCGGGTGCAAAAAATTCTCCAGGATCATCACCACGGACCCGCACAGCTACAACACCATCAAGAA
>CBDVDY010000325.1:0-3425 GCA_965372875.1 uncultured Alphaproteobacteria bacterium
TGACCGAGCTCGACATGCCCGACACCATCCGCTCGACCGCGCACAAGGGCTATCTCGATCTGAAACTGGTGCCCGAGCGCCACAACACGGTCAAGGTGCTGTTGTTGTTCGACATCGGCGGCTCCATGTCGCCTTTCGTGCGCACCTGCGAGGAACTGTTCTCGGCCGCCCGTACCGAGTTCAAGCACATGGAGAATTTTTACTTCCACAACTGCCTGTACGAGGGTGTGTGGAAGGACAATCGCCGCCGTCACGCCGAGCGCATCGACACCTACGAGGTGATGCATACCTATCCCGCCGACTATAAGCTGATCTTCGTCGGCGACGCATCGATGAGCCCTTACGAAATCGTCTATCCGGGCGGCAGCGTCGAGCATTTCAATCCCGAGCCCGGCGAGGTCTGGCTGCGCCGCATGGCCGAAATCTATGCCAAATCGGTGTGGCTCAATCCGGTGCCCGAGCGGCACTGGCAGTACACGCCGTCGATCGAGATGATCCGGAATTTGCTGGGCGGGCGCATGTTCCCGCTCACCCTCGACGGTCTCGACCGCGCCATGCGCGAGATGAGCCGGTAGACACTATACCGCGGCGGCCGCCGGTGCCGGATCGGCGAAGAATTTGCGCATGGCCTCGGCCAGCGTCGCCACCTCCGCGCCCTCGTGCATGCCGGCCGCCCGCATCTCGCGGTGGCATTGGCCGAGCCGGTAATGCGGCACCGCCGGATAGAGGTGATGTTCCAGATGATAGTTGACGTGGTGCGGCAGCAATAGCCAGCGGATCCACCAGGGCGCCAGCGTCGTCCGCGTAGCCAGGCGCTGTTCGGAGACGTCCGGCACCGCGCCGTGCTCGCACAGCGCCCGGAAACGCAGGATCGCCTGCAGGACGGTCAGAAGCGGCAGCAGCCAGAGGATCAGATACTCCCGCCACCAGCCGCCCGCCACGGCGGCGCCCAAGAGAACGATCTGGAATACAATGGCGCCCGTCCGGTCGCGCCGCGCCGCATCCTTGAGGCGCGGGGAGGTGTCGTCCAGTGCCTGGCGGCTGGTCTGGCGCTGGTCGGCAATGTTGATTCCGGGCCGGCCGAAAAAATAGGCATAGTTCTTGAAGGTGGTCAGCCCCAGCGCGTCCCTGACCAGCTTTTTGGCGAGATAGGCCCGGCCGCGCGGATAGCCGGCCTGCAGCGGCAGGTCGGGATCGGCCGGCTCATAGAGATGATTGTGGTGCAGCCGATGCACCACGCGGTAGCTCAGCATCGAGACGCTGATGAGATAGCCGCACAGCCGTCCCACCGTCTCGTTGAGCCAGCGCGCGCCGTAGAGCCGGTAATGCACCGCTTCGTGCGCCAGGATGGCGAGGGCGTGCTGCTGCCCGGCGATAACGATGACGGCCACCGCGTAGCTCAGCACATGCGGCCAGACCTGCGTCGCCGCCACCATTGCCGCGATGATCGCGAATGTCTGCCCGATGGCAAGTGTCGAGCGCGCCGCCGAGAGGCGTGTTAGTTCCTTGATCCGCGCGGGCGCGAGCCCCACCTTGGCGATGGTGTGGAACTCCTCGCCGCGCGCGCCCGTCGCCATTTGGCCCGTCTCCGCGGGTTGGGTCATTTTACCGCTCCGATTGCGGTCGGGTAAGTCGCCGCCCAATGGTATGATAGTTTCGCCCGCCTGATAACAGGAAGAAGCCGATGCCGGTCCGCGATCCGCTTTCGCAACTCGCTACTCACGAGGTCACCAACCAGCCGCCGCCGCTCGAAGACACTAACCTCTTCGACGGCGACGCGCCGCTGCGCGAGGCGCTGGAGCGCGAGGGCGCCGGCTGGGCGGCGGACGAGGTCCGCGCCTTTGGCGGGCTGCTCGGCGGCGCCCCGGTGATCGAACTCGGCTTTCTCGCCAACCGCCATCCACCCGAGCTGCGCGGCTTCGACCGCTTCGGCCACCGCATCGACGAGGTGGAATACCACCCCGCCTATCACGAGTTGATGAATCTGGCGGTCGAGCATCGCGTGCCCTCGATCGCCTGGGCCGAGGACCGGGCCGGCGGGCACGTCGCCCACACGGCGCTCGAATACCTGCTGATCCAGGCGGAAGCGGGGGTCTGCTGCCCGATCACCATGACCTATGCCGTGCTGCCGGCGCTGCGCAACCAGCCCGAGATCGCCGCCGAATGGGAGCCGCGCGTGCTGGCCGCCAAGTACGATCCGCGCTCGATCCCCGCGCCCGAGAAGACGGGCGCCACCCTCGGCATGGCGATGACCGAGAAACAGGGCGGCTCGGACGTACGTAGCAACACGACCCGCGCCGAAGCGTTGGGCGCCGGCGGCCCGGGCGAGGAATATGTGCTGACCGGGCACAAATGGTTTTGCTCGGCGCCCATGTCCGACGCCTTTTTGACACTGGCCTATACCGACAACGGCCTGTCCTGTTTCCTGGCGCCGCGCTGGCGTCCCGACGGCACGCGTAACGCGATTCGTATCCAGCGCCTGAAGGACAAGCTCGGCAACCGTTCGAACGCGTCGGGCGAAATCGAATATGAGGGCGCCTGGGCGCGCATGGTGGGCGAGGACGGGCGCGGCGTGCGTACCATCATCGACATGGTGCACCATACGCGGCTCGATTGCGTGCTTGCCGCCGCCGGCCTGATGCGGCAGGCGCTGAGCCAGGCGCTGCACCACACCTCGCACCGCACCGCCTTTCAAAAGCTGCTCTCGCAGCAACCGCTGATGAAGAACGTGCTGGCGGATTTGGCGATCGAGTGCGAGGCGGCGACGGCGCTGGCCATGCGCGTCGCCCGCGGTTTCGACGAGGGGGCCGAGGACGAATCCGCGCGCGGTTTCGCGCGCGTCGCGGTGGCCGTCGGCAAGTACTGGATCAACAAGCGCGCCCAGGCGCATATCTACGAGGCGATGGAATGCCTTGGCGGTGCCGGATACGTCGAGGAATCGATCCTGCCTAGGCTCTATCGCGAGGCGCCGGTGAACTCGATCTGGGAGGGCTCGGGCAACGTCATGTGCCTCGACGTGCTGCGCGCGATGCAGAAGGAACCCGATTCGATCGGCGCCTTCGTGGCCGAGGTGGAAAGTGCCCGCGGCGCAGACAAACGGCTCGACATGGCGCTCGACGGGCTGCAAAAAACGCTCGCCGACACCGCCGACATGGAAACAACGGCGCGGCGCACGGTCGAGATGATGGCGCTGGCGCTGCAAGGCGCGCTGCTGGTCCAGCACGCGCCCGCCGCAATCGCCGACGCGTTTTGCACCACCCGGCTGGCCGGCAACTGGGGCCAGGCCTTCGGCACCATGCCCGCGGGCCTGGCGCTCGACGAGATCATCGCAAGGGCGAATCCGATGGAGGGATAGGGCGGCGCGACTCCTGGCTAGTGGTAAAAATCCAACATATGGTACCCATAGGATCGCCTATCCCGTTTCC
>CBDVDY010000326.1:0-3400 GCA_965372875.1 uncultured Alphaproteobacteria bacterium
AGCGGGCCGAGGAGGTGATGTTCGACGCCGAGCATTTCTTCGACGGCTACAAGGCAAATCCCGATTACGCGCTGGAGTGCGCGCGGGCGGCGCACGCGGCGGGCGCGCGCTGGGTGGTTCTGTGCGACACCAACGGCGGCACCCTGCCGGACGAAATCGAGCGCATCGTAGGCCTGGTGACGGCGCACATCCCCGGCGGGCGGCTCGGCATCCATTGCCACAACGACACCGAAAACGCGGTGGCGGGTACGCTCGCCGCCGTGCGCGCCGGCGCGCGCCAGGTGCAGGGCACGGTGAACGGGCTGGGCGAGCGCTGCGGCAACGCCAATCTGATTTCGCTGATCCCGACGCTGGTGCTGAAGATGGGGCTGGAGACCGGACTCGGCGCCGACGATCTGGCGCGCCTGACCCATGTCTCGCGGCTGGTCGACGAGCGGCTCAACCGGGCGCCGGCGCGGTATGCGGCCTACGTGGGCGAATCCGCCTTCGCCCACAAGGGCGGGCTGCACGCCTCGGCGGTGGAAAAGGACCCGCGCTCGTACGAGCATCTCGAGCCCGCCCTGGTCGGCAACCGGCGCCATATCGTCGTCTCCGACCAGTCGGGCCGGGCCAACATCCTCTCGCGCTTCCGCGATATCGGGCTCGACATCGATGCCGGCGACAAGCGCGTCTCAAAGCTCATCGAGGAAATCAAGGCGCGCGAGCACGCGGGCTTCGCCTACGACGGCGCCGAGGCGAGCTTCGAGCTTCTGGCCCGTCGCGCGCTCGACGAGGTGCCGGACTATTTCCGGCTGACCAGCTTCCGGGTGATCGACGAGCGCCGCTGGAACGCCAGGGGCGAGCTGATCACGCTCTCCGAGGCGACCATCAAGATCGAGGTCGGCCCGCGCGGCAGCATGACCGTGGCCGAGGGCAACGGCCCGGTGAACGCCCTCGACATCGCCGTGCGACAGGCGTTGACGCCGCATTATCCGGGGCTCGAGGCCATGCGCCTGGTCGATTACAAGGTGCGCATCATCACGCCCGACGCCGGCACCCAGGCGGTCACGCGGGTGTTGATCGAATCGACCCAGGAAGACGGCGCGCGCTGGGCCACGATCGGCGTCTCCACCAACATCATCGACGCCTCCTTCAACGCGCTGCACGACGCCATCACTTACAAGCTCTTCCGCGACGGCGCCCAACCGCCGGGGAATTGAGCATGGCCGGGACCGACAGGACCCGCTCGGCGGAAATTTCGGCCGGCCCGGCGATCGTGCTGGTCGAGCCGCAGCTCGGCGAGAACATCGGCACCGCTTCCCGGGCCATGCTGAATTGCGGTCTATTGGACCTTCGCCTGGTGCGGCCGCGCGACGGCTGGCCGAACGAGAAGGCGCTATCGTCGGCCTCGGGCGCCGACCGGGTGGTCGAGTCCGCGCGCCTCTACGACAGCACCGAGGACGCCATCGCCGATCTCGATCTGGTCTACGCGGCCACGGCGCGCCGGCGCGACATGATCAAGGAGGTGCTGACTCCGGCCGAGGCGGCGGCCCGGCTGCGCCAGGCCGAAAGCGCGGGAAGGCGCGTGGGCGTGCTGTTCGGGCCCGAGCGGCGGGGCCTGACCAACGACGATTTGGCGCTCTCGGACGCCGTCGTCGAGGCGCCGCTGAACCCGTCCTTCGCCTCGCTCAACCTGGCGCAGGCGGTGCTGATTATCGGCTATGCCTGGTTCCAGGCGGGATCCGACGCCCCGGCGGCGGTGCTGCCCGTCGGCGGGACACAGCCGGCCACCAAGCGCGAGCTCGTCGATTTGTTCGAGCATCTGGAGCGCGAACTCGACGCGGCCGGCTTCCTCTACCCGCCGGAAAAGCGTCCCTCGATGGTGCGCAACATCCGCGACATGCTCGCCCGGACCGGCCTGAGGGAGAACGAAGTCAAGATTTTCCGGGGCATCGTCACGGCGCTGAGCAAGCGGAGGGACGGCTGAAACGCGGCGCCGCAAGACCCTTGGAGCGGCCCGCGCAAGCCTCCAAAATCCTTTGACAACGGGGATTTCGCCTCTATACTCCGCCGCCATTCCGGGAACGTGGGCGCGGGCAATGACCGGCGTCCCGCCGTTGCGCGAGCAGGGGCCTACCGTGACACAAATAACACCGAAATCACGCGGGATACGGGTTAGACCATGACCAAACGCCTTAGCGCGAAGTACAAGATCAACCGCCGGCTCGGGGTCAATCTCTGGGGCCGGCCGAAAAGCCCCTTCAACAAGCGCGAATACGGCCCCGGCCAGCACGGCCAGCGCCGGCGCAAGCCGTCCGACTTCGGCATCCAGCTGCAAGCCAAGCAGAAGCTGCGCGGCTATTACGGCAACATCACCGAGCGCCAGTTCAAGCGGCTTTACGCCGAGGCCAGCCGGCGCCGCGGCGATACCGGCGAGAACCTGATCGAGCTGTTGGAGCGGCGCCTCGACGCGGTCGTCTACCGCCTCAAGTTCGTGCCGACGGTTTTCTCCGCCCGCCAGGTGGTGAGCCACGGCCACATCAAGGTCAATGGCCGCCGCGTCACCATCCCGTCCTACCAGGTCCAGGACGGCGACGAGATCGAGCTGCACGCGAAGATGCACGAGAACGGCATGGTTCTGGAAGCGGCCGGCTCACCCGAGCGCGACGTGCCGGATTACGTCGAGGTCGACTACAACAAATGGCGCGGCCGGTTCGTGCGCGGACCGAAGCTCGCCGACGTGCCCTATCCGGCGCGGATGGAGCCCAATCTGGTCATCGAATTTTACTCCCGCTGATCCGGCGCCCGGCGCGGGAATTTTAAACGGGCCGCCGCTTATTTTCGGCGGCCGCGCCTGATTCCCCATACTCCGGTGAAAGACCGGTGGACATGGCCAAGCCAGGATTGCGATGTCCATTGATGGCGGCGCCGGCGGTTCGCGGACCGATCGCCGACCGATAAACCGCCATAATGCCTGGGCCAAAATCCTTGGGGGGAGTGATCCACGCGCATGGCGCGACAGGACGCGAACCGGAACGCCGAGGCGAACGCCTACGCGTCGGCGGTCAGGGCCGTAACGCCGGCCGCCGACGCCTATCTGTGTTTTCGGCCGCCGCCGGTCGACCCTTCTATCCACGGCGACGCCCTCGGCAATGGGAAAGAGCGACCGCCGCCGTCGCTCGATGTCGCCGCTTCGGTCACCGGCGCGTTCGAGGACATCGGCCTCGACCCCGACCGGCTCTTTCGCCGTATCGGGCGGGAACGAATCGAATAGGGCGGCGGCCGGCCGTTATTCGGCGGCGGCCTGCGTTGCCACGCCCTTGGACTCGAACATCTCCGCCAGCTCGCCGGATTCGAACATCTCGCGGATGATATCGCAGCCGCCGACGAACTCGCCCTTGACGTAGAGCTGCGGGATCGT
>CBDVDY010000327.1:0-3398 GCA_965372875.1 uncultured Alphaproteobacteria bacterium
CCGCCGAAATCAGGCCGCCGAGGATGCCGAAACGGCTACACGATGCTTCGGAAAATGCGCCGTCACCGTGGTACCGGCGCCCGGCACGCTCTGGATATCGAGCCATCCGCCGTGCAGGTCGACGAAGGAATTGACCAGCGGCAGGCCGAGGCCGGTGCCGTCATGCTTGGCGACCAACGAAACCCCAACCTGCCCGAAGGGCGCGAGCGCGGTCGCAATATCATTTTCCGCGATGCCGGGGCCGGTATCGGCAATCGCGACCGTCAGCTCGCCCGCCGAAGTAAGGCCGGCCCGCACCGTCACCTTGCCGCCGGCCGGGGTGAACTTGATGGCGTTTGACAGCAGGTTGAGAATAAGCTGCTTCAGAAGACGCGGGTCGGCCAACAGCGTCGGCAAGGAGTCCGGCCACTGTGTCTCGATCACGATTCCGGCGACGTTCGCCCGCTCATTCACGATACGCAGACAGGCGGTCACGGCTTCGCAGACGTCGACGACCTGTTCGGACAATTCGGTCTTACCGGCCTCGATCTTCGAAAGGTCCAGGATGTCGCTGATGATGTTCAATAGATGCGTGCCGCTTTCATGGATATCGTGCGCGTATTCCCGGTAGCGCGGGGTTCCAATCGGCCCCAGCGTCTCGTGCTCCATGATTTCGGAAAAGCCGAGTATGGCGTTGAGCGGCGTGCGCAACTCGTGACTCATGTGCGCCAGGAACTCGCTCTTGGCGCGGTTGGCGGCGCCCAACTCCATGTTCTTCGCCTCCAACCGTTCGCGATAGGCGTGCATCTCGCTGACTTCAAGGATGCTGGCGTAATACAACGAAAGGTCGCCGTTCTCGTCGCGCAGGTGATTGCCGCCGAGCAAACACGGCACGGGCCTTCCCGGCGCCATCTCCAATACGACTTCCTCGGTAGCGGCCGCCCGGGCGAGGTATTCGGCAAGTGGAACGGGGTCGCGGAAATCCGATATGACCCTGGGAAAGTTGCCCCTGCTCGGCGCATCGGCGCTAAAGGCCCCGCTCAACTTTAAAAACGCCTTGTTGCGGTAAATCATCTCGCCGTCGACGTCGTAGGCGACCAGTGCCGCGATGCTGTTCTCCGACATCGCCACGACCCGCCGAATTTCGCGCCGGTAGGTGCTGGCGACGTCCTGAATCATGCGGTTGAACGCGACCATCACATCGCCCAGTTCGTCCTTGCGATCGACGGCGACCGTATAGCGATCGGGATTTTCCGGGTCATTCGCGGCGGCCATCAAGTTCTGCCGGAGCCGCAGCACCGGGATCAGCACCGATCGGCTCAGGATCCCCATCGTCGCCGCGGTAACGAAAGTCGAGATCAGCAGTACCAGGCCGATAATGCGAACGACGAAGGCGCGCAACTCTCCCGCGACCCAGGACGAATCGAGGCGCGCCGTGACGACGAAAGGCGCGCCCAAGGCCAGCTCGGACCAACGGACAATATAGCCGGTTCCGTCTTCGGTCCGCTCGCCATCGACATCGGCTTTGCCCGACGCAATCGCGGATAGCGAGGTCGTCACCCCGCTTGCCGCCATGAAACCGCCGTCGGGCCGGATAATGACCAGACCCTCGACCACCGACCCTTGCGCGATCTTGCCGGCCATCATGCGAAGATCATTTTCGTTCCCATGATGGCCCATCAGGAACAGGGACTTGACCGAGGCCAATCCTTCGCGTTCCAACCGGCCCAGCAGGTCGCGCTCGTAGTTCCGGTAGGACGGGATCAGGATGATCGCCTCGATGATCACGATACTGGCCATCACCACGAGCCCGACGCGCCAACACAAGCGGCAATTCTTCAGTAACATTCGGGCGCGTTTTCTTAGTTTTTTCGCGTAGGTCATCGAAACGACATATAGTTGAATTTTCAAATACTAGCCGCCGAAATTCGAGCCAATGTCCAGCCCGCGCGAACGGACGGAAACAATTGGCCCAGCATGATTGACAGCTCCCCTCTCATCCCTCCGAACGCGCCCGGAAACGTTGAGTGTCGATTGCCGCGATACTGCCGAAATTGGCTGAATCTTGTCTTAAATCGGCTAGCACTAAAGTATTAGACGAGATCCAAAGGGGCTACTTTCTCGTGAAATCGAGCGGATTTGTTTCTATGTCCGCTCCGCTCCGGCAAAGGCGAGGCCTATCGCATGGCATTCGAGCCCGGTAATTTTTCGCTCGGCAGGTGGCAGGCGATCCGGTGGCCAGGCGAAATCCGGCGCACCGGCGGCGTTTCGGTCAGGCAAATTTCGCCCAGCCGGAGGCTGCAGTTCGCCTGGTAGGGACATCCGCCGGGCCGCTCGCCGGCGCCCGACCGCCGCGCGGTCGCCGCCTCCCCGTCGGTTCCGCCGCGGATCGCCGGCGCGGCGGCCAGCAGGGAAGCGGTGTAGGGGTGGTGGGGCGGCGCGAAGACCTGCTCGGTGCTGCCCTCCTCGGCGATGCGCCCGCCAAACAGCACCACCACGCGGCCGGCGAGATGACGCACCGCGGCGAGGTCGTGGCTGATGAACAGGATCGATGTCCCCCGCGCCCGCCGCAGTTCGCCGAACAGGGCGACGATTGCCGCCCGCACCGAGACGTCCAGCGCCGAGATCGGCTCGTCCGCCACCAGCAGCGCCGGGGCGCCGGCCAGGGCCCGCGCCAACGCGACCCGCTGCTTCTGCCCGCCCGAAAGCTGGCGCGGCAGCCGTTCCGCGATCTCGGGCGGCAGCCGCACCCGGTCGAGCAACCGCAGCACCCGCGCCCGCACCTCCCGCGCGCCTTTCGCGCCGCTCAGCCGGCGCACCGCCCGGGCGATCTGCGATCCGACGGAAAAGCTGGGGTTGAGGGCCTCGTCCGGGTTCTGAAAGACCATTTGCAGCGCGGCGCGCTGCGACCGCGTGCGCCGGGCCACCGGAACCTGGCTCAGCTCGGCGCCGTCGAGGCGGATGCTGCCCCGGCTGAGCGGCTCCAGCCCCATGATCACCTTGGCGAGCGTCGATTTGCCGCTGCCGGATTCGCCGACCAAGGCGACGATCTCGCCGCGGCGGATGGCCAGGTCGATGTCCGCGATGGCGGTCAGGTGCCGCTTCCGCCGGCCCGGAAGCAGCGAAGCGGCCCCGGCGGGCGCCAACGCGTACCGTTTGCCCGCGCCCTCGACCCGCAGCAGTTCGGACCCCGCCGGCCTCGGGACGGGTCCGGCGGTGATGGCGGGCGGCCCGCCCGGACCGAGCTCGCCCCAGCGTCGGCAACGCACCAAATGCCCGTCTGCCGATGAAGCGGCCACCTCCAACCGAACGCCGGGCCGGTCACAGATGCCGGCGACGAAATCGGCGCAACGCGGCCCGAACCGGCAACCCGGCGGCCGGGCGCCGGGATCCGGGGCCTGACCCGGTATCGACAGGGG
>CBDVDY010000328.1:0-3346 GCA_965372875.1 uncultured Alphaproteobacteria bacterium
CAAGGCGATCTTCGTCGAATCGCTCTCCAACCCCGGCGGCGTGATCGCCGACCTCGAGCCGCTCGCCGCCATCGCCAACGAAGCCGGTATCGTATTCATGGTCGACAACACCATGGCCAGCCCCTACTTCTGCCAGCCCTTCGACTGGGGCGCCGATATCGTCATCCATTCGGCGACCAAATTCCTCGGCGGGCACGGCACTTCGATGGGCGGCGTGCTGGTCGAATCCGGCAAGTTCGATTGGGCGCGGAACGACAAGTACCCGTCGATGACCAATCCCGAACCGGCCTATCACGGCCTGACCTTTTACGAGACCTTCGGCGATTTCGGTTTCTCGATGAAGGCGCGGGCGGTCGGGCTCCGGGATCTGGGGCCGACGCTGGCGCCGATGAACGCCTTTCTCATCCTGACCGGCTGCGAGACCCTGCCGCTCAGGATGGAGCGCCACGCCGCCAACGCGCTCGAAGTGGCGCGCTTCCTCGAGGCCCACCCGGCGGTCGCCTGGGTCAACTTCGCCGGCCTCGAATCGAGCAAGCAGCACGGGCTGGCGAAGAAATACCTGCCCAAGGGCGTCGGGCCGGTCTTCACCTTCGGCGTCAAGGGCGGCTACGAGATAGGCACCAAGGTGGTGGAGAGCTGCGAGCTGTTCTCGCACCTCGCCAACGTGGGCGACACGCGCAGCCTGATCCTGCATCCGGCCTCGACCACCCACCGGCAGCTGACCGACGAACAGCGCGAGGCCGCCGGCGCCGGCAACGACGTGGTGCGCATCTCGGTCGGCATCGAGACCGTGGGCGATATTATCGCCGACCTCGAACAGGCGCTGGCCAGGGCGGTGGGATAGCGAGCCCGCGATCGGATCATTCCGCCGCTTCGGTGGCGAACCCCGGGTCGTCACGGCCGGCGGGCAGCAGCAACCCGGCTGCCACGATGATCACCGCGGCGCTGCCCAGCACGATGAACAGCCAGTAGAATCCTCCCGAAAGCGCGTAGGTCCAGGACACCAGCTGCACCGCCACCGGCGTCACCCCGAGCGAGAGCACGAACTTGGCGCCGAAGGCGGTGCCGCGCCAACGGCTCGGCGTGTAGCGCGCCATCAGGCTGTTTTCGGCGGGCAGCGAGGCGGTGTTGAACAACACCATCAACAGCACCGCACCGAACAGCGGCAGGCCCACCAGGCCGGCGGCGAGAAACAGGAACGGCACCTGCAGCACGTAGGCCCAGACGTAGACGGTCTTGAGCGGATAACGGTCGGCCAGGTAGCCGCCGACGAGCTGGCAGGCGCCGCCGATCAGGTAGACAATCGTGAACAGCGCGCCCACGCCGATGGTGCCGTCGCCCACCAAATCGGCGAGCCGCTCGGAGAACAGTTTCGGCATCGCCACCTGGGTCGCCTGATAGACCAGCCCGCCACAGAACACCGTCAGCGACAGCACGACGAAGACGCGCAGCATGTCCCGGCGGCTGGCCGGCGGAAGCGGCGCGATGTCCTCGCGCAGATCGACCACCAGCCCGGTCTTGAGGCAGACGAGCAGCACCGCGCCGGTGGCGATCGAGAACAACCCGGGCACGATGAAGGCGGCCTGCCAGTTGACGAAATCGATCAGGCCCGCCGCCACGGTCCCGGCGAGGGCGACGCCGAAGGTGCCGAACAGCGCCAGCACCCCCATGCCCATTCCGCGCCGGCGGGAATTCCGAACCAGCCAGGCCATGCCGACCGGATGATAAATCGAGCCGAACAGCCCGAGCGCGGCAAGCGCGGCTATCAGATGCCACGGCTCGCTGGCCAGCCCGGCGGCCACGGTCGCCGCACCCGCGCCCGCGAAGAATAGCACCATCATCAGGGGCGTGCTCCAGCGGTCGCCCAGCCAGCCGGCCAGCGGCGCGCCGGCGCCGAGCAGGAACGCGCCCAGCGTCCATAACCCGATCAGCTCGTCATAAGGCAGGCCCCACTCGCGCTCCAGCGCCAAGACGATGGTCAGGTAGAGCGCCACCAGCAAATGCATGTAGGCGTGGCCGAGCCACGAAAAGAACTGGCTGAGGCGGGCGGACAGCATCGGCATCGGCTCCCGGGTGGGCTTGCGGTTGGCGGCGCATGGTGGCACCGGAGCCCCGGAATCACAAGAAATTGCCACGAATTCGGAGGGTGAAATGCCTCAAAATCGCCCCAATCGCGCCCCAACTTATCCACAATGGGAGCCTAGATATGGCAGCATGATGAGCAACCGCGAACCCGCAAATCTCGACGCCGCGCGCGGCAATGCCGGCCCGGACAAGGTCCATCCGGCGGTCGATTTCGAGATCGACGTCAATCGGGTGGTCTGGGACCCCGAATACCGCGGCGAGGTTCTTGCCGAGCTGCGGCGGCGGTCGCACGTGGATGGCTCGAAATCCAGTCGCGACGGCCGGCGGCCCGCTAAAAAGGACAACCGCAAGGCATCCTGACGCGGATCGCGAGCACGAATTCCCGGCGCGGGCTAGCGCGTTTCCGCCTCGATCCAATCCAGGAACGCCGGGTTGCCGGCCTCGATCGGCAACGCCACCACGCACGGGCAGTCGTAACTGTGCAGCGCCTTGACGCGCTCGACCAGCCGGTCGACCAGATCCGTCCGGGTCTTGGCGATGAGCGCCGCCTCGCCGTCCTCCTGCAACGCACCCCGCCACCAATAAAACGACGTCACCGCGCCAAGCACGTTGGCGCAAGCGGCCAGCCGCTCCTCGACAAGGGCGCGGCCAATCCTCTTCGCCTCCTCGGCCGAGCCGGTGGTGATGTAGATCAGCTTTTGCGTCATCTATTTTTCCTCGCGCAACATTTCTTCCGACCGAACGGCCGGTCCTTATGCCACTTTGCCAAAACCGAATCGTATCGTACGATAAAAGAAAAAACAGCAAGACGGGAAAACAACGGGAGATATTCGGGAGGGAGGCAGGTATGTCGGTCGCAAAGTTGCGGCTGGTCTCGGGAGGACCAGTTCGCGCGCCAAAGATCGTGCGTCACAAGCCCGCCGGGCCACAACTTACCCATGTCCAGGAAAATTGGCTTCTGCGTGGTTTGCATCAACCCGGCGGCAAGCTGCCGCTATTCGACGAGTCCGGCAAGCGCATCCATCCACGGACGATCCGGCGCTGTATCGAATCCGGTTGGATCGAGCCGTGGTTTGCCAATCCGGTCAAGCCGGACTGGCAAATCTGCAAGTTGACCGAGGCCGGCCGCCGGATGTTGGGGCACGCCTGAACCACCGGCTGGCGGGGCTGCGCGGCGGCGTGGTTTGGTAAAACCGGTCGGAGAAGGCGGCTGCTAGTGGTAAGAATCCAACATAAGGTACCCATAGGACGGCTTTGCGAA
>CBDVDY010000329.1:0-3344 GCA_965372875.1 uncultured Alphaproteobacteria bacterium
TGTCGCGTTGCGGCGATGGGTTTTCGTCGCGTTGCGGCGTTATGTATGGCCGCGTTGCGGCGGTGGGTTGGAGCGTCCGCCGCTGGCAATTGACGGGTGGCTTGCCTATACTCCGGCCCATGTCGAAGGCGCCCGACCTCGAGGAACTGGCCCGGCGGTATCTCGAACTTTGGCAAAACCAGTTCGCCGCCATGTCCGCCGACCCGGAATTCGCCGAATCCATGGGCCGGATGTTCAGCTTGATGGGCGCCGCCGCCAGCACGAGCCCGCCCGATGCCGCAACCACGCCAAACCGATCCTCTCCGGCTGGGGCCGAGGCCGCTGGCGCTGCATCTCGGGGTGGCGGCGATGATCTGGCTCGGCTCGCGCGCCGCGTTGCCGAGCTTGAAAAGCGGCTCGCCGCCCTGGAAGGGCGAATGGGCAAACCGGGCGGCGGATCTCGCCGCAAGCCTCGACCGCGTAAAAGCTGAGGATTTCGCCGCCGCGATCGACCGCGCGGCCTGCCGCGATCTCGCGGGATTCATCGGCGCGGTCACGGATTACCGGCGCCACCCCTACAGGCGCGCGCTGCCCGAGCCGCCGGTGCTGTGGCGCGAGGGCGCGACCCGTCTGCTGGATTACGGCACCGGCCCGCCCGGCCCCGGCGGCGGCGCGCCGGTGCTCGTCGTGCCCTCGATGATCAACCGCGCCTACGTGCTCGACCTGGCGCCGGGCAACAGCCTGATGCGCCATCTCGCCGGGCTGGGCATGAACCCCTATCTCGTCGATTGGGGCCGGCCCGGGCCGGAGGAGGCGGGGCTGACGCTCACGGGTGCTATCGCCGGGCGGCTCGAAGGCGCGCTCGACGCCGTTGCCGCCGCCTCCGCCGGCCGCGCGGTGGCGCTGGTCGGCTATTGCATGGGCGGCACGCTGGCGCTGGCGCTGGCGCTCAGGCGGCGGGCCGATCTCTCCACCCTGGTGCTGCTCGCCGCCCCCTGGGACTTCCACGCCGAGAACGCCGATCAGGCGCGCGCCGTGGCCGCCGTTGCCGCGCCGCTGCTGCCGCTGTTCGACCGCCTGGGCGCCATGCCGGTCGACATCATCCAGACCATGTTCGCCAGCCTCGACCCGCTTATGGCCATGCGCAAGTTCGCCGCCTTCGCGCGGATGGCGCCCGATTCGGCGCACGCCGATTCCTTCGTGGCGCTCGAGGACTGGCTCAACGACGGCACCGAACTGCCGGCCAGGGTGGCGCGCGAGTGCCTGCTGGGCTGGTACGGCGAGAACAGTCCGGGCCGGGGCGAATGGCGCGTCGCCGGGACAAAGATGCGGCCCGAGGAATTGGACCTGCCGACGCTGGTCGTGGTGCCGGCAAGCGACCGCATCGTGCCGCCCGCCTCGGCGCTGGCGCTGGCCGAGCGTATTCCGGGTGCCCAGCGCCTGCAGCCCAACGCCGGCCATATCGGCATGGTGGTCGGCGGCCACGCGGAGGAAGCCGTCTGGGAGCCGCTGGCGAACTGGCTCGGCGCGCACACCGGTTGAGCAAACGGCCGCGGCGGTTTGTCCCGGCATACACACGCCGCTTGCCGGACGCCGGCCCGACGCTATATTCAGCCTTGTCGGCTGTATATTCAGCCTTGTCGGCCGCGATCGTGGTGCGCCGAAATCTTCGGGAGATTCGAACATGACCGACATCGTCATCGCCGGCGCCGCGCGCACGGCCATCGGCGCCTTCAACGGGGGCCTCGCCGGCATGCCGGCCTCCTCCCTCGGACAAATCGTCATCGCCGAGGCGCTGAAGCGCGCCGGGGTGGCGCCCGGCGACGTCAGCGAGGTGATCATGGGCCAGGTGCTGACCGCGGCCACCGGCCAGAACCCGGCGCGCCAGGCGGCGGTCGCCGCCGGCATCCCGGTCGAACGCACGGCCTACACGGTAAACCAGGTGTGCGGCTCGGGGCTCAGGACGGTGGCGCTCGGCTCCCAGGCGATCGCACTCGGCGACAGCGAGATCGTCGTCGCCGGCGGCCACGAGAACATGAGCCAGGCGCCGCACTGCGCGCATCTGCGCAGCGGCACCAAGTTGGGCGACGTCGCCATGATCGACAGCATGATCAAGGATGGGCTGTGGGACGCCTTCAACGGCTATCACATGGGCAACACCGCCGAAAACGTGGCCGAGAAATGGCAGATCACCCGCGAGCAGCAGGACGAGTTCGCCGCCGCCTCGCAGGCCAAGGCCGAGGCGGCGCAGAAATCCGGCCGCTTCGGCGACGAAATCGTGCCGGTGACGATCAGCAGCCGCAAGGGCGAGACCGTAATCGCCGAGGACGAGCACCCCAAGCACGGCACCACCGCCGAGACCCTGGCCAAGCTCCGGCCGGCCTTCGCCAAGGACGGCTCGGTCACCGCCGGCAACGCCTCGGGCCTGAACGACGGCGCCGCCGCGATGGTGCTGATGACGGCCGAGGAAGCGGCCCGCCGGAACATCGCGCCGCTGGCGCGCATCGTCTCGTGGGCGACGGTGGGCGTCGATCCCGCCTTGATGGGCTCGGGCCCGATCCCGGCCAGCCGCGCGGCGCTGGAAAAGGCCGGCTGGACGGTCGACGATCTCGACCTGATCGAGGCCAACGAGGCTTTCGCCGCGCAGGCCTGCGCGGTGGGCAAGGATCTGGCCTTCGACCCGGAGAAGCTCAACGTCAATGGCGGCGCCATCGCACTCGGCCATCCGATCGGCGCCTCGGGTACGCGCATCCTGGTCACGCTGCTCCATGAGATGCAAAAGCGCGACGCCAAGAAGGGCCTGGCGACGCTTTGCATCGGCGGCGGCATGGGCATCGCCATGTGCGTGGCCCGCGACTAGATTTGCGCCAAATGCGGCGGCCGATTGATCTGGCGCAAGGCCCGACGGCGGGAATACCGATAGCACGAACGATCACACAGCGAGGGGAAGAGATATGGCGCGAGTAGCGGTTGTGACCGGCGGCACGCGGGGCATCGGCGCGGAAATCTGCATCGAGCTCCGGGACGCCGGCTACAAGGTGGCGGCCAACTATGGCCACAACGACGAGCGCGCGAAGGCGTTCGCCGACGAGACCGGCATCCCGGTCTACAAATTCGATGTCGGCGATTTCGCCGCGGTCGAGGCCGGGATCGCGAAGATCGTGGCGGATATCGGTCCCGTCGATATCGTGGTCAACAACGCCGGCATCACGCAAGACAGCACGCTGCACAAAATGACGCCGGAAATGTGGGAGGAGGTCATCCGCGTCAATCTGGGTTCGTGCTTCAATACGTCGCGCTGCGTCATCGCCGGCATGCGCGAGCGCCGGTTCGGCCGCATCGTCAACATCGGCTCGATCAACGGC
>CBDVDY010000330.1:0-3335 GCA_965372875.1 uncultured Alphaproteobacteria bacterium
TTCCTGCTCGTCGGTTTCCTGCTCGTCGGTTTTCCGGTTGAGGGTCAGAAAGCGCAACTCGTCGCCGGTAAGATCGGCCAGATCGTCGCGCGTCTTGATTCCGGCCTCGCCCAGCGGCACCAGGAAAGTCGGCGTCATGCCTTCCAGCGCGGCGAGATCGTCCTCGACGCCCAACTCGCGGCGGCGCGCGGTCAACGCGGCGTCACGCTCGGTCAAAAAATTCTGCGCGCGTTGGCGCAACTCGTTGGCGACGTCCGCGTCGAAACCCTCGATTCCGGACAGTTCCTCGATCGGCAGGAACGCCACCTCCTCGACGGAGGAAAAGCCTTCGGTGACCAGGAGGTGGGCGATCACGTCGTCGACGTCGAGCGAGTCGACGAAGAGTTGGGAGCGCACGCGGAACTCCTCCTGGCGGCGTTCCGATTCCTCCGCTTCGGTGAGGATGTCGATGTGCCATCCGGACAGTTGCGAGGCCAGCCGCACGTTCTGGCCACGCCGGCCAATTGCCAGGCTGAGCTGCTCGTCGGGCACGATAACTTCCAGACTGCCGGCGTCCTCGTCGAGCACCACCTTGCTCACCTCCGCGGGCGCCAACGCGTTGACCACGAATGTCGCGGCGTCGTGCGACCAGGGAATAATGTCGATCTTTTCGCCCTGCAGTTCGCCGACCACGGCCTGCACGCGCGAGCCGCGCATGCCGACGCAGGCGCCCACCGGGTCGATGCTGGAATCGTTCGACAGCACGGCAATCTTGGCGCGCGATCCCGCATCGCGGGCGACCGACTTTATCTCGATGATGCTGTCGTAGATTTCCGGGACTTCCTGGGCAAACAGCTTGGCCATGAACTGCGGGTGCGTGCGGGACAGGAATATCTGTGGCCCGCGCAGCTCCTGGCGCACGTCGTAGATGTAGGCGCGCACCCTGTCACCCTGGCGGAAACTCTCGCGCGGAATCAGCTCCTCGCGCTTAAGGATCGCCTCGCCGCGGCCGAGCTCGACCATGACGTTGCCGAATTCGACACGCTTGACCAGGCCGTTGACGACCTCGCCCACGCGGTCCTTGTATTCCTCGTACTGACGATTGCGCTCCGCCTCGCGTACTTTCTGGACGATGACCTGCTTGGCCGTCTGCGCCGCGATGCGGCCGAAATCGATCGGCGGCAAGGGATCGATAATGAACTCGCCGACGGCAAGCCCCGGATGGTCGGTCTGGGCTTCCTCGGGAGAGATCTGCGTGGCTTCGTTTTCGATCAGATCGGCGACCTCGCGATAACGATACAAATGAATCTCGCCCGACTGCCGGTCGATCGAAGCGCGGATGTCGAGCTCGTGGCCGTATTTCGAGCGGCCCGCTTTTTGGATCGCCTGCTCCATCGCCTCGATCACTTCCTCGCGGTCGATGCCCTTTTCGCGGGCAACCGTATCCGCCACCTGCAGCAATTCGGGACGTTGTTGTATTACTGTCGTTTCCATGTTCCGTGCCCTTAAATTCAGTGTTCCTGGGCCTTGGCGGCCTCGGCGAGCAGCTCGTCGGTCAGCACGAGCTTCGCCCTGTGTATGGCGTCGAACGGTACGTTGGTCTCCCGCTGATCGAGCGCGATGCGCACGCCGTCTTCGGTAACGCCGCCGAGCCGGCCACGAAACCGCTTGCGGCCGTCGACCAGCCGATTCGTCTCGATCTTCGCCTCGTATCCGGCGAAGCGCTCGTAATCACTTGGCCGCACCAGCGGCCGGTCGATTCCCGGCGACGACACTTCCAGCGTATAGGCGCCCGATATCGGGTCCTCGACGTCGAGCAGCGCGGAAATCGCGCGGCTGATGTCGGCGCATTTTTCCACCGTCATAACGCCGCCGTCGCTCGGCTCGGCCATCACCTGCAGAATCAGGCGCCCGCCGCTTCCGGACAATTGCACGCGGACCACGTCGTAGCCCATCGCTTCCAACGAGGGCGCGATCAACGCCTCGATCCGCTCGGGAACGCCTAGCTTCACCAACGCCGCCGTGCTCCGACAGATTCACCCCGGTACCAGCGTTAGGCGGCTGGATAAATAAAAAAGTGGGCCGGAGGCCCACCCTTTCTGATGGCTCGGCATCTTAACCAAACCAACCGGGATATCTTGCTTTGCGTAAATATAGCGATGTAAACACCGGCTGCAAGCCTTTTACGCGGTGTCGCGGGCCACCGGCACCGCCTCTCAGCCGCGCCGCGCCGTGCGGACGAAGCGCAGGAACGTGCTTTTTCGGCCTTGCGAAGCGGCCTTTTCCTGGTACCGGGTGGCCGGCCAGTCCGCCGGCCGGGTCCGCCAATCCCCGGGACCCCGCGCGGTCCAACGCAGACCGTCGCAGCGCAGCGCGTGCTCCAGCATCCATCGCAGATAGCCCGGATCGTCGGTCGCCAGGCGCAGCTCGGCCCCGTCTTTCAGGATTCGGGCCAGGGTTTCGAGCGTCTCCGGCGCCACCAGCCGCCGCCTTGCGTGCCGCGCCTTGGGCCAGGGATCGGGAAACAGGATGAAGGCGCGCCCCATGCTGGCGTCGGGCAGGGCGTCGAGCAGATCCCGCGCGTCGCCAGGAAGAATCCGGATATTGGCAATATCCTCGGCCTCGATGCGGGCCACGAGGGCGGCGACGCCGTTGACGTAGGGCTCGCAGCCGATCATGCCGATTTCGGGATGGGCGCGGGCCTGGGCGGCCAAATGTTCGCCCCCGCCGAAACCGATTTCGAGCCAGACATCGACAACCGGCGCCGCGAACAAGGCGGCGGGCTCTATAGTCCCTCCCACTTCGGGCAAGGCGATTTGCAGCCGGGGCAGAAGTTCGGCCATCAGCCGGCGCCGGCCGGGCCGAAGCCGCCTGCCGTGCCGCCGGCCATAGAAGCGCCTGTCCGGATCGCGGGTCGCGGTCATTGGTGACAGCGGGCGTCCCTGCTCGCGGAATGTCGGCCCGCCCATGGCCCGGCGGGTGCCGGCCTACCCCCCGTTGATCGCCGACTTGAGAGCATCGACGAGATCGAGGCGCTCCCACGAGAACCCGCCGTCGGGTTCCGGCTCGCGGCCGAAATGGCCGTAGGCCGCGGTGCGCGCATAGATCGGGCGGCTAAGCTTAAGGTGCTCCCGGATGCCGCGCGGGCTGAGGTCGACGGCCTCCTGCATGACCGCGGACAGCTCGTCCTCGTCGGCCCGGCCGCCGCCATGGGTATCGACATAGACCGAGAGCGGCTTGGAAACGCCAATGGCGTAGGCAAGCTGAATGGTGCAACGGTCGGCGAGACCCGCGGCGACGACGTTCTTGGCGAGATAGCGGGCGGCATAAGCGGCCGAGCGATCGACCTTGGTCGG
>CBDVDY010000331.1:0-3324 GCA_965372875.1 uncultured Alphaproteobacteria bacterium
TTGAGCCGGCATGTTTCCACCGCCAGCGGGCAGCGCGGATGGAAGACGCAGCCGCCGGGCGGATTCATCGGGCTCGGCACCTCGCCCTTGACGATCCGGTGCACGCGCCGGCTTTCGATCGCCGGGTCCGGCACCGGCACCGCTTCGAGCAGCGCCTGAGTGTAGGGGTGCGCCGGGTTGTCGTACAAATCGTCGCAATCGGCCAGCTCGACGATCTTGCCCAGATACATCACCGCCACGCGGTGGCACAGGTGCCGTACGACGGCAAGGTCGTGGGCGATGAACAGATAGCTGAGCTGGAATTCCTCGCGTAAATCCTCGAGCAGATTGATGATCTGCGCCTGAATCGAAACATCGAGCGCCGAGACCGGCTCGTCGCAGACGATGAATTCCGGCCCCAGCGCCAGCGCCCGCGCGATGCCCACGCGTTGCCGCTGCCCGCCGCTCATCTCGTGCGGGTACAGATCGGCCATCCGCGGCGGCAAACCGCATATGGACAGGAGCTCGCGGACCCGCTCGCGCCGCTTCGCGCGGTCGGGCTCGACGCCATGCACTCCCATCGGCTCGGCGATGATGGCGCCCACCTTCATGCGCGGGTTCAACGAGCTGTAAGGGTCCTGGAATATGACCTGCATTCTTCGCCGCATGGCGTTCAGCGCGCGCTTGTCGAGCTCCGCCAGATCGACCCCGTCGAAGATTATCTCCCCTTCGGTCGGGCGTTCGAGCTGGATCACGCAGCGGCCGGTCGTGGTCTTGCCGCAGCCCGACTCGCCGACGAGGCCGAGCGTTTCCCCCTTGCCGATGTGAAAGCTCACCCCATCCACCGCCTTGACCTCGGCGATCGTGCGCTCGAGCAGGACGCCCTCGGTCACCGGGAAGTATTTCTTCAGGCCCGTCACCCGGAGCAGTGCGTCCTCTTTGGCCACTTCCGCAACCGCGCTCACGATACCGGCTCCATGGCCCGCGCCATTTCGCGGCTCTGCCAGCAGGCCGAAAACTGCCCGTCCCCTACCGGCGCCAGGGCCGGGATTTCGGTCCCGCAGCGCGCCACCGCGTACCGGCAGCGCGGGCGAAAGGCGCAGCCATCGTCGAGCCGCGACAGATCCGGCGGCTGGCCGTCGATCGGCACCAGCTTCTCCTTGCGCGACCGGTCCAGCCGCGGCACCGATTGCAGCAGCCCGAGCGTGTACGGGTGGGCGGGGTTTTCGTAAATCTGCCGGGCCGTGCCGGTTTCCACGATCCGCCCGGCATACATCACGTTCATGCGGTCGGCGTAGCGGGCGACGATCCCGAGATTGTGGGTGATGATGACGAGGGCCACGTTGAGGCGCTTGGACAAATCCTTCATCAGCTCGAGGATCTGCGCCTGGATGGTCACGTCGAGCGCCGTCGTCGGCTCGTCGGCGATGATCAACGCCGGCTCGCAGCACAGCGCCATGGCGATCATCACGCGCTGGCGCATGCCGCCCGAAAGCAGGTGCGGGTATTGGTTGAGGCGGCGCTCCGGGTCCGAGAGCCCGACCATCTTCAGCAGTTCGGCGGCGCGCGCCCGGGCCTCGCCCGGCTTCATGCCGAGGTGATGGGACATCGTCTCGGTCAGTTGCAGGCCGATGGTCAGCACCGGGTTGAGCGACGTCATCGGCTCCTGGAAGACCATCGAGATTTGCCGGCCGCGCACGTCGCCGATCGCCTTCTCGCCCAGCGCCAGTATATCCATGTCCTTGAACCGAATGAGGCCGCCGACGATGCGGCCGGGCGGGTCGGGAATGAGGCGCAGGATCGAGAGCGCGCTGACGGACTTGCCGCAGCCCGATTCGCCGACCAGGGCGACGGTCTCGCCCTCTTCCACCGTATAGGATATCCCGTCCACCGCCTTCACCGTCCCGGCGGAGGTGAAGAAGTGGGTGCGGAGGTCCTCGATTTTCAGCAGCGTCGCCAAAATCCCCCCTATGATCGCGCGGCCCCTTGGGCGCGAAGAACGGCCGGCCCCGGCGGCGTGAACGGCAGCTCGGCCATGTCGGCGAGCCGCTCGATTTCCCAGATCGCGGAGAACAGGGCATCGCCGGCGTCGCGGCCGATCACCGGCTCCACCAGCTCCCGGTATTTCCCGACCAGCTCCTGGTGGCTCAGCGGATTGTCGGGGTCGCCCTTGCGGGTGGGACAGCGTTTGACCAGACGCTCGCCGGCCACGGTTTCCACTTCGACGATTGCGCCGCGGCGCTGTGGAAAGGCGGCCTCGGACTCCGCATCGACTTCCATGTCCACGCGCCCCATCAGCGTCCGCAATGAAGCGTCGTCGAGCCATCGCCCGCCGAACGCCTCGGTCCGCGCGCGGCCCGTCAGGAGTGCCACGGCCACGCAGTAGGGCGTGCTGAACTTGCATTCGAAGGCGGTGCGCGGCGTTTCGTTGCCGGTCATCTCCAGCGCCACCGCATAGGTTCCGACGGTCAAATGTTTTACCTCGCCTGCCTCGAGCCCGTTTTCCTGGCGCAGTTCCAGTACCGCGTCGATGGCGGCGTGGATGTGGCCGCAGGCGGCGTGGTTTTTCTGGGTCGTGTCCGGAATGGTGAAGGCGTCGTCCAGATCGGCGATGGCGGCCCGCCAGTCGGGGCCGTCGCCCATGGCCGCGCCGAACCCGCGCGGACCCTCGAACATGTCGGCGGCACCTGTAAGCCCGGCCTCGGCCGAGATTGCCGCCAGCGCGCCGTTCGCCGCCGCCTGCCCGGCGTGCAGCGGCTTGCTCATGGCGTCGGCGCTAAAGGCCTGCCTTAACCCCGCCGCCATGGTCGCGGCGGTGGCCAGCGCGTGCGCGGTTTTGCTTTCGTCGAGGCCCAGGATCGAGGCCACCGCCGCCGCCGCGCCGAAATGCCCGACCGTGCCCGTGGTGTGCCAATAGGCGTAATGCGCCGGGTTGACGGTTCGCGCGATGCGGTTCGATACCTCGTAGCCGGCCACGATCCCGCGCAGGAACGAAGTACCACTGGCACCACGGGACTGGGCGGCGGCCAGCGCCGCCGGGATCACCACGGTACCCGGGTGGTAGATGCCGCCACGATAGATGTCGTCGAATTCGATAATATGCGAGGCCGTGCCGTTGATCAGCGCCGCCGTTCGCAGGGGTGCCCTCAGGCCCGAGGGATACAACACGGCCCGCCCCCGGCCGAGCTCCTCGTCCCCCAGCGCATCGATCAACAGGGTCGCCGGTGCTTCCCTTCCGCCGGGCAACAAAGCGGCGAACCAGTCGACGACGACCCGCTTGGCCGCGCCGATCACCTCGTCGGGCAACTCGGCGTCGGCGAGCGCGACGATATAGGCGGCGAACCG
>CBDVDY010000332.1:0-3285 GCA_965372875.1 uncultured Alphaproteobacteria bacterium
ACGCGATCCATCCGTTTTCCGACATCGTCGAGAATCCGTGGGGGCCGATGGTCGAGGTGCGTCAGGTGCCCGATCCAGCGACCGAGGTTTTTGTCGATCGCGGGCCCGATACGCCGCCGCTGCATTTCTTCATCTGTGATGCGATCAACCCGGACGGCAGCCCGTGGGATTGCTGCCCGCGGGCGTTTCTCAAGTCCGCCCTGGACGATTTTACGGCGGAGACCGGCCTGCGCTTCCTCTCGGCCTTCGAGCACGAGTTCTCGTTGACCCAGATCGCACCCCGGCCGGGTCCGTCGTTCGCCATGGAATCGATGCTGCTGGCGGCGCCTTTCGCCGACTTGGCCATCGAGTCGCTGCGGCGAGCCGGCGTCGATTTGGAGGCCCTGGAGCCGGAATACGGCGTATCGCAGTACGAAGTGAGCACGGCGCCAAGATTTGGCGTCGCCGGCGCCGATCAGGCGTTGGTGACCCGCGAAGTGTTGCGCGAAACGGCCCGGCAATTGGGTATGCGCGCAAGCTTCACGCCGATGCCGGACCCCGACTCGGTCGGCAACGGCGTGCATATGCATTTCAGTTTCGTCGACGAGGCCGGCGATCCGGCGGCCTTCGATCCGGCCCGCCCCGGCGAGGTGGCCGAAGTAGCCGGACATTTCGTTGCCGGCGTGTTGCGGCACTTGCCGGCTTTGACCGCGTTTACCGCGCCGGGTCCGGTATCCTATTACCGGTTGCGCCCGCATAGCTGGAGTTGCGCCTATACGGCGTTCGGCGTGCAGAACCGGGAAGCCGCCATCCGCGTCTGTCCATCGCCGCAGCGCGACCTGGCAAAGCGGGGCGCCGCCTTCAACCTCGAATTCCGGGCCGCCGACGGGTTGGCAAATTTCTATCTTCTGGTCGGCGCGATCGTCCGGGCCGGGCTCGAAGGAATCCGCCAACAACTGCCGCAACCGCCCTTCGTCGAGGGCGAGCCCGACGAACTCAGTGGCGAGCAACGGGAGAAACTGGGCCTGAAGCGTCTGCCCGACAGTCTCGATGCCGCGCTTGCCGCGTTCGCCGCCGACGACACGGTACAATCCTGGTTTTCCGACGACTTTCGCACCGTCTATACCAACCTCAAGCGCTTCGAGGCCGAGCATGCCGCCAAGAGCGAGCCCGCGAGTTTGTGCGAGCAATACAGGTTGATCTACTGATGACCCGCGTCGGCGCGGCGGCGGACGGTCATGGCGGGTTGACCCGGGATCGGGCGATCGAACCCGCGAACGCCGGGTTGTTGGTTATCGACGTCCAGAACTATTGCGCCGTGATCGGCCAGGGCGAGCACGCCAACATCGCTCTCGGCAATATCCCGCCCGACCTGGCCTACTATTTCGAGCGCATTGACAATGCCGTCTTGCCGAATATCCGGCGGCTGCAAGACGAATTTCGCCGGTCCGGCGTCGAAATCTTGTTTACAACCATCGAAAACCTGACCAGGGACGGCCGCGACCGTAGCCTCGATTACAAGATTTCCGGCATCGACGTGCCCAAGGGATCGGATGACGCCCGCGTAGTCGATGCCATCGCGCCCGAAGGCGATGAAATCGTCATCCCCAAGACCGCGTCCAGCGTCTTTAATGCGACCAATATCGATTTCGTGTTGCGGAACCTGGAAATCGACTATCTGCTGGTCGCCGGGTTGCTCACCGACCAATGCGTCGAATCGGCGGTGCGGGACGCCTGCGACCGCGGTTTTCTGGTGACCCTGGTGGAGGATGCCTGCGGCACCTACAGCCAGGAGCGGCACGACGCCACCCTGCGGGCGATCAAGGGGTACTGCCGAATTCGCACGACCGATGAAGTACTGATGGAACTCGCGTCCTTGCCAGAAGCGGCAAAGGGCTGAGCGGGCGGCGCGCGGACAACAAGAATGAAGGCATGAATCATGGAATCTTTTGAACCTCGCCCAAACCGGCTGTCGGCCGACCAGACCGACCTGATCCAACGTTCGCAAGACACCTTGCCGGGCGGCACGACGACGTCGGTGGTGCCGCCGAAGGGTCTTGAGTTCATCGTCGATCACGGCGAGGGAGCCTATCTCTATGACGTTGACGGCCGCCGCTATCTGGATTTCTTCCTCGGCGCCGGCCCTTTGGTACTGGGCCACGCGCATCCGCGGATCGTCGCGGCCATTCGCGACAACGCCCACAAGGGCACCCATCATTTCGGCCTGCACAAACGCACGCTCGAGCTCGCCGAGCGGCTGGTGAAATACGTGCCGTCGGCCGAAATGGTGCGCTTTACCGCGAGCGGCAGCGAGGCGACGTTTCACGCGTTGCGGCTGGCCCGCGCCGCGACCGGCCGCGCCGGCATCATCAAGTTCGACGGCGCCTATCACGGTCACCACGATCTGGCGGTCTGGTCCTACGAGCAAACGCCGACCCAAATACCCGCGCCCACCGCCGAAAGCCGCGGCATCCAGCCTGGCGTCGCCGAGAACATCGCGGTTCTGCCGTTCAACGACATCGGCACCATCCGCGAAACATTGCGGGATCATCCGGATCGTTTCGCGGCGGTGATTTGCGAACCGCATCAACGCGCGTTGCCGCCGCTGCCGGGCTTTCTGGAAGCGCTGCGCGAGGAATGCGACCGCGCCGGGACGGTATTGATCTTCGATGAAATCGTTACCGGCTTCCGGCTGGCGCCGGGCGGCGGGCAGGAGCTCTACGGCGTGGTGCCCGACCTGACCACGCTCGGCAAGGCCCTGACCGGCGGCATGCCGATGAGCGCGCTGGTCGGCAAGCGGAAGGTGATGGAGCATCTCGATCCCGCCTCGGCGCCGGAGAAGTTCGCCTTTCATTGCGGCACCTACAACGGCTATTACCTGGCCAGCGAATGCGCCCACGCGACCCTCGATGTTCTGGTCGAGGAGGGCGGCCTGGCGCGCCTGTGGGAACTCGGAGAACTGGCCCGCGAACGGCTGGAAAAGGCCTTCGTCGATGCCGGCGAGCCGGTCTGTATGAGCGGGCAGGGGCCCATGTTCCACCCTTATTTCAGCGACGGGCCGGTCCACGACAACGCCGATATTCGCGCTTCCAACCTCGATAAATCGGCCGCCTTTCATTGCAAGTTGCTGGAAGGCGGCGTCTACAAGGAATTCGTCAAGGGCTACGTAGCGCTGCCCCACACCGAAGCCGACATGGATGAATTCGCCGCCGTGGCCCGCTGGGCTCTGCGCCAACTGAACGCCTAGAGCGGGTCCGGGTTTGCTTCAGCGGACCGCCGGGAACGCGATACGCAGGCTTTGTCACG